>DATGHI010000225.1:0-2975 GCA_035308065.1 Gammaproteobacteria bacterium
GCTGCTCAACGGCCAGCGCATTGGCCTCCTGGGGGCCAACGGCCAGGGCAAGTCCACGTTGGTAAAGACCCTGGCGGGTACCCTCGCCCCCTTGAGCGGCCGCGTGGGTCTCGGCAAGGGGCTCGCCATCGGCTATTTCGCCCAGCACCAGCTGGAGACCCTGCGGGAAGACCGGTCGCCGCTACAGCAGCTCTCGGCCATCGCGCCCGGCGTGCGCGACCAGGACCTGCGGGATTTCCTCGGCACCTTCAACTTCCGCGGCGAGATGGCCTTGAGCCCGGTGGGCCCGTTCTCCGGCGGCGAGAAGGCGCGGCTCGCCCTGGCGCTCATCATCTGGAAGAAACCCAACCTGCTGCTGCTGGACGAGCCCACCAACCATCTCGATCTGGAGATGCGCGAGGCCCTCACGGTAGCGCTCGCCCAGTTCGAGGGCACCCTGATCCTCGTGTCCCACGACCGGCACCTGCTGCGTGCCACTGCCGACGAGTTCATGTTGGTGGGCGACGGCCGGGTGACACCCTTCGACGGCGACCTGGACGATTACCGCCAATGGCTATTGCAACGGGCTGCGGCCCGGCGCGCGGGACTCACGTCCCCGGCGGCCCTGGGGGGCAACCGCAAAGAGCAACGCCGGGTGGAAGCCCAGGAACGCCAACGTCTCTCCGAACTGCGCAAGCCCCTGCAGAAGGAGATCGCAGGCCTGGAGAGGAAATTGGAGAAGCTCAACGCCGAGAAGGCGCGACTGGATGCAGTGCTGGCAGACGAAGCCACCTACAAGGAATCCAACAAGGCGCTGCTCACGGAAAGCCTGCGGCAACAGGCGGAAGTGAAGACGGAACTGGAGAGAGTGGAAGCCGAATGGCTGGAGAAGCAGTCGGCCCTTGAGGCGTTCGGCTAATCTGCCAGCCAGATCAGTGTAGCCATGCGGCCACATTCGCCGTCGCGGCGGAACGAGAAGAACCGCCGCTCGTCCGTGTAAGTGCAGAAGCCGCCGCCATCCACGGACGTCACGCCCGCTGCGGCCAGGCGCTGCCGGGCCAACAGATACAGGTCACACCACCACTTGCCCGGCGCTCCGCTCGGCTTGAAGGCTTGTGCTGCTTCCGGCGCATGGGATACGAAGGCCTGGCGAACTTCCTCGCCCACTTCATAGGCCCGAGGTCCGATCGCCGGCCCCATCCAGGCCAGGACATCCCCGGGTTCGCCACCCATGGCTTTCACGGTGGCCTCCAACACGCCGGCCGAGAGGCCGCGCCAACCGGCGTGGGCTGCGGCCACGCGCCGCCCGATCCTGTCGCAAAACAAGACCGGGAGACAGTCCGCAGTCAGTACGGCACAGACCTCCCCGGGCAACCACGTGATAGCGGCATCCGCCGGCTCCGTCACCGGCGAACCTTGCAACTGTGCCACGCGCGTACCGTGCACCTGGCTGAGCCAGCGCGGTTCAGTATCGAGTTGCAGCTCTTCCATCAGTATCCGGCGATTCTCCGCTACCGCCGACGGATCATCGCCCACATGATCCCCGAGATTGAAGGAACTGAGCGCCCCTGCACTCGCGCCATCGGTACGCAGCGTCGTGGCGGCGCGCACACCAGATGGCAATGAAGGCCAATACGGTGTGAGCCAGTTACCGCGCATAATCGAGGTCGGCTTCCAATGCTGCCAGCAACTGACGGAAGTCAGCGGGCGGCGGCACTTCCCACAGCACCCGTTCACCGCTCACGGGATGGGTGAGGCCCAGGCGCACCGCATGCAGAGCCTGGCGATGAAAGGCCCGCAGGGTCGCCTGCAACTCGGGGCTGGCGTTGCGCGGCGGACCCAGGCGCCGGCCGTAGACCTGGTCTCCCACCAGCGGATACTTGATGTGGGCCAGGTGCACGCGGATCTGATGGGTGCGGCCGGTCTCCAGCTCCACGCTTATATTGGTGTGGGCGCGGAAGCGTTTCAGCACCCGATAGTGGGTCAACGCCTCGCGGCCGCCTTCCCGCACGCTCATGCGTACCCGGTCCGTGGGATGGCGCTTGATGGGCGCATCCACGCTGCCACCCCCGGTCATGACCCCGTTGGTGATGGCGAGATATTCGCGCTCGAATTCCCGGGCCTGCAGTTCCACCACCAGCCGGGCGTGGGATTCCAGGGTACGCGCCACGACCAACAGCCCCGAGGTGTCCTTGTCCAACCGGTGCACCAGCCCCGCACGTGGCACCTGGGCGAGTTCCGGCGCGTGGTGCAAGAGCGCGTTCTGCAGGGTGCCGGCTCGGTTCCCGGCGCCCGGATGCACCACCAGACCGGCAGGCTTGTTGACCACGATGAGGGCCTGGTCCTCGTAGACGATGTCGATCGGCAGCGCCTCGGGTTCCAGTTCCGAGAGCGCTTCCTCCAGGATCTCGAGCCGCACGCGCTGCCCGCCCATGACCGAGTCCCGCGGCCGCGCGGCCGCCTCGTCCAGGAACACGCGTCCCTCCTTGATCCACAACGTCAGGCGGCTGCGGGAGTATTCCGGGAACAGCCGGGCCAGCGCCTGGTCGAAGCGCTGGCCGGAGAGTTCCGGGGGCACCCGGGACTCACGCACAGTCGCTGGGGGTTTTTTCGGCTGCGGTCCGGGCATGATTTCCACAGTTTAAGTTATACTGGCGCCGCCGACACGCAACCACCCTTTCCCCGGCCCAGAAATCCCATGCGACGCCACCTCCGTCTGCTCACGACTCTGTCCGTGCTCGCCGTGCTGCTGTTCACGGCCGGCTGCGCCTCGGAAAAATCGAAGGACGAGACCCTGGCGGCCGGCGACCTGTACCAGCAGATCCAGGCGAACATCGCCGCCGGTAATTACAAGACGGCGGTGGAACGGCTCAATACCCTGCAGGCACGCTTCCCGTTCGACGTTTACGGTACCCAGGCGCAACTCGACCTGATCTGGGCCAATTACCTGAACAACGACAACGACGCGGCGGAAGATGCCGCCGACCGCTTCATCC
>DATGHI010000226.1:0-4825 GCA_035308065.1 Gammaproteobacteria bacterium
GTATTCGTATGGGAGCGCTGGCACCATGGATGCCCAGCAAACCGTCGGTTCGACGCCTCCCGCGGGATGAAGTTCCCGGCCGTGGCGGGCGGTACGCAAGCGATAGTAGACGAGAAACCCCAAGATTTCCAAGCGGAAACCGCAGAATCCAAAGGGTGCTGGCGCGAGGCAGGCGGGTCGTCTATAACTATCGTCCCAGATTCCAAAACAGGGGTGACATATGAAGAACCATGCGTGGCTAAAGAGCGCGGTGGCCTCCACTGCGACGCTGCTGGTGCTCGCGCCGTTTGCGGCGCAGGCGGACGTGAAGGTGGAGACCCTGACGCACATCAACGAGGTGACCGGCATCACGGCGCACGACTCGGATACGACCGATTACTTCCAGGGGACCAAGAAGCGCGAGGAGAACCTGAGGAAGTTCACCGGCTCGGTGCTGGGCGCGTGGCAGAAGTTCCGGGGCGAGGATAAGGGCTCCATGGACATCGACATCTACCTCGTCGACACCAACAAGCATTACGACCTGGATCCCCAGAAGAAGACCTACAGCGAGGATGCGATCTACGATCCGAACCAGGCGACCAAAGCGCCGCCCGAGGGCGGCACCACGCAGCCGCAGAAACAGCAGCAGGACCAGGACGTGAAGGTCACGAAGAACGAGTTGACGGTCAAGGACACGGGCAAGACCCAGACCATCAACGGCTTCGATACCCATGAGTACGTCATCACCTGGGACTACGAGACCGAGAACACCAAGAACGGGGACACGAGCAAGAACCTCATGACCACGGATACCTGGACCTCCTCGGACCCGCGCCTGCCCAAGGCGCGCGAAGCGGAGATGGCCTACAACAAGGCCTACCTGCAGCTGATGCACATCCAGATGCCGGAGGACGAGGGCAAGATGTACGGCTTCGGCGGGGGCACTCTCACCGTCAACGGCCAGGATGAGAAGGCGTTCTTCGAGAAGCTGCGTTCCATCAAGGGCATGCCGGTGTCCACGGACGTGACCTGGGAAGTGGGCGGCACCAGCGCCAAGGGCGGCACCACCAACACCGGCGCGCAGCAGGCGCGTCCGCAGCAGAACCTGGACAGCGCCCTCGGCAGCCTGTTCGGCCAGAAGCAGCCGGACAACAGCCAGCAGAACCAGAAGCAGGGCACCCCGGGCATGACCACGATCTTCTCGTCGCACATCGAGATCAAGGCCATCGACACCTCGCCCGTGGACAGCTCCATGTTCGAAGTGCCGAGCGACTACAAGACGGATTGAGGCTCACTCATCCGGAAGGTGAAAGGCCGCTGTGTCGCCACAGCGGCCTTTTTCATCGCGAGGCTGGCGTGAACCCTCAGACCGATTGATGGCGATGCCGGGAACGCTTCTTGAACTGCGAGCCGATGGTGTCGTTCTCATCGTAGGGCCTGAAGTAGACCACCACCGGCGGACGCTCCTCGATATAGGTAGCCGCGCCGATGCGGTGCTCGAACAGGGCCTCCATCGATAGTTCACTATCCTCCGCGATGCGTGCGATCTCTTCCTCTTTCGCGATCTTGAGGTTGAGGGTGATGATGCGGCCCGTGGAACGGAAGGATTTGACCGCGGTCACCTCCACCAGGCGCTCCCGCTGGCGGCGACCGAATATGGTCTTCTCATCGAATGCGACGATGCGGTCGCCGGGCTTGACGTCGGCGCCGTAGGGGCAGAACACGCAGGTGGCGGTGCTGACGTCGTTCACGTAGTTCGGCAGTCTGTTCGGCGCCCGGCGGATTTCCAGCTTTATCATGATCGGTCACCCCTTGGGTTTCTTTCCCCATCGATGGACTCCAAGGACCAAGGTATAGAGGCCTGCCACGGCAATCAGTGCGGTGCGTCACGTATTTCCGGGAGACATAATGCAAGGAGTGAAATCAGGCCGCAGTGTCGCCACAGCGGCCTTTTCATTTGAAGATGTATGGGCGACTTCGGCTAGTGCTTCAGCGGCATGGACAAGCCGGGCGTGCGGATCCGCATCTGCAGGGGCGGCCCGGAAGGGCGATGGAAGACATAGAGGTCCCGGCGGAACGCATGGGGGATGAAAGCAGAGGTGGAATAGATCAGGGGCGGAGACTCGCGCTGATCGTCATAGGCTTCCTGCTGGACGGCAGCCAAAGCGGCTTGCAGCTGCGATTCTTTCTCGGCCAGCGCCCTGGCCTGGCCTTGCTGCGCGGCTTGAGTATCGACGAGCTTCTGCAAGGCGGCCACCTGCGCTGCGAGGGCGGCTTCCCTTGCGGCGATTTCCGCGGGGTCCTGGGGCGGGAACAGGGGGATGTCCAGGGTCTGCATGTCCGCCGCAGCCTGCTTCGGGGGCTGATCGCTGTAATGGACCACGCCCTGGGCATCGGTCCACTTAAACATCTGCGGATTGCCCGCGATCGCCAGCGCCGGCAGGAGCAGGGCGCAGACGGCCAAGGACGAGGCGAGCAGGCGGTTCATGACAGGCCCTCCTTTCATGGGTGGGCTCAATGAAGTATACGTCCGGGAGTGACAGGCAGTTGACGCCACCGGCTTGATACATTGTTAAACATTGGACAGGAAGCGCTGCCGGCGATGGCCGGTTCAGGCGCTCAGAGGCGGGCCGCTCCAGGTGGAGGCGAGAACCTTTGCGCGGTTGCGGGCCACGGTGGACTTGATCTCCCCCTGGGCCAGGGCCCAGACGAACCGCTCGTTCTCGCGGGCGCGGAGGATGCGCCAGGCGGCACCCACGTCGCGCACTACGTGGGTCAAGAGCTTCTTCTCGTCGGTGGCGTAATGCTCGCCGGGGCGGTTGGCGAGCACCAGTACGCCGCGCACGCGGCCGAGGACGGTGATGGGGATGACGCAGCCGTCGGTGCCGAGGCTGCTCTTGAAATCCGACAGTTCCAGAGGCTGATGGTCGGCCCGGACCGCCACCACGGCGGGATCGTCGTTATGCAACTGCTTCGGATAGACGGCCGCGCCGTCCTGGCGCACGCGGGCATAGCCCTTGGCGCTGATCTCGTAGAGGGCGACGCCGGGGCTGCGGGTATGGCGGCGTATCTCATCCACCGCGGCATCGAGCAAGCGCTGCTCGTCCTCTATGTGACCGCAATGGCGGGCGAAGTTGCGGAGAGCCCGTTCGGCCAGGTACTGGCTGCGGAAGAAGACACGCTCGACGGTGCGGTCCATGTAGGCGCGCACTTTGCCAAGCACGATGCCGAGGGAAAGCGGTATCACGATCTGCAGGAGCAACCCGGTGTTCTCTCCCAAGGTGGCGCGCAGGGCCAGGCTGTTCATGGCGGCGACGACGCCCACCACCAGGGCGGTGGTGGCGCCGTACACCAGGGTGCGGTCCAGGACCACGCGCACGTCCACCAGCCGGTGGCGGAGCACGGCGTAGGCGAAACCGCTGATGCCGAGGGCGATGGAAATACTCTGCACTACCCGGGAGGTGACGAGGTCGAGGACCGGGCTATTGCTCAAGAATACGGACACCAGCAGACACGAGAGGCTCAAGAACAGCCAGCGCAACTGCGGCTTCTGGGCCTCCGCGGCGTGTCCATAGCCGACGAGCAGCGCGAGCGCGGGGACCAGGTAACCCGCAGAGAAGGCGATGCCGAAGGCGGGATACAAGAGACCCGCCCAAGCACTCATGGCATAGAGGAGGTGCCCACCCAGCAGGGTGGACACTCCCACGGCGATCACCAGGGCAAGACTGGCTCGGGCGATGAGCCTGGCGCGCGGGCCCAGGGCCGCGCCCAGCAGGGTCTCGATCATGAGGTAGAAGACGGTGCGGGTCACGACGTAGCAGCCGATGGCGAGCGATTGCATGCATAGGCCCGGGATCGAATCCAGCGCGAAGCCGTAATTGAAGGCAAAACCGACCAGAGTGATCGCGAGCCAGGCCGCCATATAGGCCGCCGCGCGGTCGCGTCCGCGCCAGAGCACGAGCAAGGCGAGGACGGACATCAGGAGATAGTTGCCGAGGAAGATCCATTTCGAGACGAGGCCGCGCTCGCTCTGCCCGGTGGCCATGGTGGTGACCGGCACGGTGACGCTCGCCCCGCCGCGGCGGATGACGAACTGATAAGTCTGGTCCGGCGGGAGGGAGCCCTGCATGTCGCTGATGACGACGGCTGCGCGGGCGGACGCATCCAAGGCCGACAGGTCCACCTCATCGCCCGCCTGGATGCCGGGAGGCAGCGGGGAACCCGCGTTGGCATAGATCCGCCCGGTCGAAGAGTCCACGACGCCGAGCGAGAAGGGCAGGTCATGGTCGTGGAATACGCTCCAGGTGGCCCAGGCACCGCTCACGAGGAACAAGAGCGAGATAAGCGTCAGCGCGGCGAAGGAACGGGGCATGGGAATCTCCGGTAGGAATCAGGTAGCCGGCACGGCAGTCGCGAGGGAGCGGGCCTGGGCCTGGATCTCGGAAAGGGCGCTCGCGGGCGCCCGGGCGAGGGCATCCACGACCTTCGCCTTGGCTTCCATCCTCAATACATACAGGGCCATGCCCATCTGGTGGGCCACGTGGGCGAGGAGGGCGCGCTCGTCGGCGGCGTAGCGCACGCCGGGCAGGTTGGCGCAGACCAAGACCGCCTGGAGTTCGCCGTGGGCCATCATGGGGAAGATGTTGCCGTCCTTGCCGAGGGCACTGTCCAGTTCCGCGAGATCGATGTCGTCCTGATCGGCGCGGGCGGCCACGAAGGCCGTGTCGTCGGTCCTGGCTTGCCGCGGGTAGTCCACTTCCCCTTCCTGGCGGATACGGAGGTATTCCTCACCGCGGCGCTCGTAGACGGCCACGCCCGGGGCGCCCAGGTGCTGGCGGATGTTGGC
>DATGHI010000227.1:0-4790 GCA_035308065.1 Gammaproteobacteria bacterium
TGGCGCTGTTGCCGGCGAAGCGCCAGAACCTGATGTTCTCCGCCACCTTCTCCGACGACATCCGCAGCCTCGCCGCCGGCATCCTGAAGTCACCTGAGACCATCGACGTGGCGCCGAGAAACTCCACTGCCGAGCGCGTCAGCCAGCGCGTCTACCCGGTGGATCAGGGCCGCAAGCGTCTGCTGCTGTCGCAACTCATCAAGGAAGGCGACTGGAAGCAGGTGCTGGTGTTCACCCGCACCAAGCACGGCGCCAACCGCCTGGCCGAGAAGCTCGGCAAGGACGGCATCCACTCCGCCGCCATCCACGGCAACAAGAGCCAGGGTGCCCGCACCCGCGCGCTGGCGGACTTCAAGCAGAACCGTGTGCGCGTGCTGGTGGCGACCGACATCGCCGCCCGCGGCCTGGACATCGACCAACTGCCCCACGTGGTGAACTACGAACTGCCGAACGTGCCCGAGGACTATGTGCACCGTATCGGCCGTACAGGCCGCGCCGGAAGCTCCGGCGAAGCCATCTCGCTGGTGGCGGGCGCCGAGCGCAGCCTGCTGCGCGAGATCGAGCGCCTGCTGCGGACCGAGATCCCCCAGACCATCGTGCCGGGCTTCGAGCCGGGTCAGGCTCCCTTGCATGAGCCCGACGCCCGCCCCGCCCATAACCATGCCCCGCGGCGCCATACCGGCGGTGGCGAGGCGCGCCATGGCGGCCACAGCCGTCCGGGCTCGCGCGATTACGGCCGCGGCAACGGTCAGCGTCGCAACGATAACCGCGGTAACCGTTAAGCAGGGAACGTCGAAGATAACCCGCGGTGCGAGAGCACCGCGGGTTTTTCATGCGCGCTTGAGCTTTGCCTCGAGCCCTGCTTTCACGGCCGGCCACTCTCCATCGAGAATACTGAAGTACACCGTATCGCGTAGGCGCCCTGAAAAGGTCAGCATATGCTTGCGGAAGATGCCCTCCTGCTTCGCGCCGATCCTGAGGATGGCATTGCGGGATTTCTCGTTGAGGGCGTCGGTCTTGAGCTCCACCCGCACGCAGCCCAAAGTCTCGAAGGCGTGGCGCAGCATCAGGTACTTGGCCTCGGTGTTGACGGTGCTGCGCTGCCAGGGCTTGCCTATCCAGGTCCAGCCGATCTCCATGCGCCCGTCCTTGACGCTGATGTTGGCGTAGCGAGTCGAGCCGATCACACGCCCCTCAGCCTTCAGCAAGGTCGCGAACGGCATCGACAGACCGTGCCGTTGCTCGTCCAGGGCCAGCTCCACGTAAGCCCGCATCTCCTCCCGGTCCCGCACCGGGGTCGGTATCCATTTCCACAGCTCAGGGTCCAGACCCACGGCACACAGGCCGTCCAGATGGGTCAGGGAAAGGGGCTCGAGGCGCACGTGGGCACCTTCCAGCACGCAGGGCTTCGGTTCAGCGATCATGTGGGGGCGTTCCTCCGTACAAACATGCGCATGGAATAAACACTTAGGATGCAGACCCCCACGCCGATGGTGGACTCGGAGAAGCGTAGGAAGGCATTGAGGAACGGCGAGACGCCGGGCGAGGTCTGGCTCAGGGCGGCGATGATCACCACCGTGGCAGCGGCGAGTCGCGCGTACTCGAAGATGTCCAGGAGATAACAGACGGCGAGCGTGAGCCCGGCACAGAGTGCCATGCCTACGAGACTGAAGCCGAACAGGCTGAGATAGACCGCGCAGATGAGCGCACCGATGAAGGTACCGATGGTGCGCAGCAGCGAGGACTTTATGGTCTCGCGGATGGTGCTCTGCAGAACCACCAGACCCGAGATCACCGACCAGACGCCGCCCACCTGCGCGGAAGCGCCGTGGAAGATGGCGGTGAAGCGCGACCCCAGCAGGTAGGCCAGGAGCGTGATGAGCACGCCCTCGAGGGCGATGATCAGGGCCATGCGCCGGGGTTTCTTGAAGATATTGGACGGCTTCCAGGCCATGGACGTCAGAAAGACGCTCCCGGCATGCCGCTGCGGGCGACGAATTCCTTGAGTCCCTTCGCGCCTTCGATGCAGAGGCCGATCTCCTTAAGGAGCCCGCTCTGGAGCCGGTAGACCCAGCCGTGCACCGTCAGGGGCTGGCCCCGCTTCCAGGCATCCTGCACGATGGTGGTGCGGCACACGTGCAACACCTGCTCGATGACGTTGAGCTCGCAGAGACGATCCATGCGGGTCTCGTCGTCGGGCCGTGATGCGATATCACCCTCGTACTTCTCCGCCACGTCCTTCACGTGCCTGAGCCAGTTGTCGATGAGCCCGAGGGAGGCACCGCTCCAGGCCGCCTGCACGCCCCCGCAGCCGTAGTGACCGCAGACGATGACATGCTCCACCTTGAGCACATCCACGGCATACTGCAGCACCGACAGGCAATTGAGGTCGGTATGCACCACCACGTTGGCCACGTTGCGGTGCACGAAGATCTCGCCGGGCAGGAGCCCCACGATCTCGTTGGCGGGTACGCGGCTGTCCGCGCAGCCGATCCACATGTACTTGGGCGATTGCTGGCCGGAGAGCTTCTGGAAGAAGCCGGGATCACGGCGGGTTACACCGTCTGCCCAAGCGCGGTTGTTGGCGAAGAGTTCCGGAAGTCTGTTCATCCCATTCCCCCGTTTCGAGGCCGCATTATATCCGCCAGGCCTCGGCCCTCGCCCTCAAACGGGGCCATACTGAAACGAGGCGATGAACGCTCCGGCGCGTGCATTAGCCGCCAGTGCCTGGTCGATGGGGTCGTCCGTGGCCGCCGTGGGTCCCGCCGGGACGGGCTTGCAGGGCGCGCATCCCACCGGCCATTCCGCCCAAACCACCGCCGCCTTGCCGCGCTCCGACGTGACGTATACGAGCATATAGGCGGTGTAATCATCGCCCATGCCGAGGTTCTGCACCACGAGATCCATCGGCACCTTCTGGGTATAGAAACGCATGAGCCCGGAAGTGGTCCCCATCCGCCAGGGCTTCTCTTCCACCAGGCGCAAGGGTTCGACGCGCTGTTGCGCCATCAGTTTGCCGAAGTAGACCATGGCCATGTCGGCGAGCTGAGGCAGCTCCGGCACGAGATGGCCGTTGGCGTAGAAATCCTCCACGTAAGCGCGGTAATACTCGCCCGTCGTGTACGTGGATATATAGCCGCGGTTCTCGTCATAGAAGGGCGTGAAACCCACGAAACTGACGTTCTTCGGATAGTCGTCTTCCACGTAGAGGGAGCTGTAGCCCTCGTCGCCCGGATGCAGAGGCAGGGCTATCTTGTACCAGCCGCGCATGTCGTGATAGACGCCCTGCTCGATGCGTCCGTGGTCGGGACCGGGAGGCAATGCCGGACCCGCCGGCTCGGGCCCAGCGGCGCAGGCGCTCAAGATGAGAACGCCCACCAGGCTGACCGCCTTCCCCTTCATGCTCTCAAACACCGATCGCTGCGCCGGCGCACTTGGGATTGTGGACACGCTGCGTGGACGCCGGGTATCTCTCCAGCAGACTCGCTGGCCGCAGCGGCCGTGGTTTGAGGTCGCCGCCACAGTTCGGGCAGACCCCCTGCAACCGGCCCCGGGCACAGTCCTCGCAGAAGGTGCACTCGAAGGTGCAGATCATGGCCGCGCCGGAATCCGGGGGCAGATCCTTGTCGCAACATTCGCAGTTGGGGCGCATCTCGAGCATGGGGACCCTCCTCGCCCTCAAGGCGGATTCGTGGCGGCTTGCGGCGCCTGTACCGTTTCAGCGGGCAGCGCCATGGCCGCGGGCAGACGGGGCGCGGTCACCGGCGGAGGCACATCCAGGCCCAGGCCGTAACGCGGATTGGCACAGACGAGCTTCGCTGTCGGGTATTCCACGAACGCCTGCTTGTCGAAATCGTAAGCCCAGGCGGAGACGATACCGTCGAACCATTGTTCGTCGGGATCGTATTGCACTACCGCCACCACCCGCGGCACAGGGACCTGATCGTCCATGCAGGTTCCGAAGGTGATCATCTGCTGGGCCTTGAGCAGCGGAAAATCCTGGACGGCGACGATGCGCCAGACCTGCGTCGCCTCGCCGGGGGTGGTGTTCTGGTCGGCGCTCAGGAGGTAATGATCCCCTAGCCAGACCAGAGACATGCCCCAATCCACGCTCGGCTGCCCGCTGGGGGAGGGCATGTTCATCTGGCCCACCATGGATTGTTGGCCAAAGACCAGATAGGGATCCTTGCCCACATATTTGTCGCCGTCCTCAATCATGCATCCCGCAACCGTGAGCGCAAGCGCAGAGACGGTGGAAATCTTGAGCTTGGAAAATCTGGGGATGGGGGACGGGATTGCCCTACTCTTCATGAGAGCTATTCTAGCGTGAGCCGGCAGCCGGGTCTTGGACCCGATGCTTGACATGCCATGGGTCCGGTATAGGATAGCGGCCCCATGACGCACCATTCCATCCGCCTGCAACAGCAACCCGACCGACAATCCCGGTCCGGTTGAGCGCGGCTGCGCCTTAAGGTTTTCCCAGAAACCGCCGGACCACCCGGCGGTTTCCTTTTTGGAGGACGAAACATGCTCATGGAATTCTTCGCCCGCGGCCTCGTGATCGGCTTCGCCATCGCCGCCCCCGTGGGGCCCATCGGCATGCTGGTGATCCGCCGCACCCTGTCGGACGGCAGACTTCTGGGACTGCTCACGGGCCTGGGTGCCGCCGTGGCGGACGCCCTCTACGGCTGCGTGGGGGCCTTCGGCCTCACCTTCATATCCAGCTTCCTCATGGCTACGCCGTCTGGACCAAGCTCATCGGCGGCGCGTTCCTGTGCTACCTGGGAGTG
>DATGHI010000228.1:0-3468 GCA_035308065.1 Gammaproteobacteria bacterium
AAGCAGCTTTCGGAAGCCGACCTCAAGGCGGTGGTGGATTACATCCGCGGCGATCTGCAGAAATAGCCATCCCATGCTGGAGGCCGCCAAACGGCGCTTCCAGCCCGCGGCATTAGGTCACTGATGATCCCTGAATTCGGCCATCTCGCCCTGATCCTCGCCCTCTGCCTGGCCGCAGCCCAAGCAGGCTTCGGCCTCGTGGGCGCTCAGCGCGGCAACCTGCTGTGGATGGCGGTGGCGCGCCCGGTGGGCGTGGCCCAGTCGGGCTTCGTGCTGCTGGCGTTCGCATCGTTGGCGTATGCCTTCCTGACCAGCGATTTCTCCGTGCAATACGTGGCCGAGAACTCCAACGCGCTGCTGCCCTGGCCCTATCGCATCACCGCCGTGTGGGGGGCCCACGAAGGCTCGCTGCTGCTGTGGGTCACGGTGCTCGGCCTGTGGACCCTGGCAGTCGCGCGCTTCAGCCGCCATCTGCCCCTGGAGTTCGCGAGCCGCGTCATGGGCGTGCTGGGTCTGGTGAGCCTCGGGTTCCTCCTGTTCATGCTCACCACCTCGGACCCATTCACGCGCCTCCTGCCGGCGGCAGAGCAGGGCAGGGACCTCAATCCCATCCTCCAGGATCCGGCCATGGCCATCCATCCGCCCATGCTCTACACGGGCTACGTGGGCTTTTCGGTGGCCTTCGCCTTCGCCGTGGCGGCCCTGCTCAGCGGACGGATGGATTCGGTGTGGGCGCGCTGGTCGCGGCCCTGGACGCTCACCGCCTGGTTGTTCCTGAGCTTCGGCATCACTCTCGGCAGCTGGTGGTCCTATTACGAACTGGGCTGGGGCGGCTGGTGGTTCTGGGATCCGGTGGAGAATGCCTCCTTCATGCCCTGGCTCGTGGGCACGGCACTGGTGCACTCCCTCGCGGTCACCGAGAAACGTGGCGCGTTCAAGAGTTGGACCGCCTTGCTCGCCATCGCGGCTTTCTCCCTGAGCCTGCTCGGCACCTTCCTGGTGCGCTCCGGCGTGCTCATCTCAGTGCATTCCTTCGCCAGCGACCCAAAGCGCGGCATCTTCATCCTCGCCATGCTCGGCGTGTTCGTGGGCACGGCGCTCACGCTCTACGCCTGGCGCGCACCCTCCTTGAGCCGCGGCGGGGGGTTCCAGCCTTTCTCGCGGGAGACTCTGCTGCTGCTCAACAACATCTTCCTGGTGGTGGCCGCGGCCTCGGTGCTGCTGGGCACCCTCTATCCGCTCATCATGGACGCCCTCGGCCTGGGGCAGTTGTCCGTGGGGCCACCGTACTTCAATGCCGTGTTCATCCCGGTGATGCTGCCGTTCTTCATCGTGCTGGGCATAGGCCCTTACGTGCGCTGGAAGCACGGCGACGCCGCCACCACGGCCAGGACTCTCCGCATCGCCGGCGTATTGGCGCTGTTGGCCGGCGTGATCGCTCTTGCGGTGGTCCATGCCGAGAACGGGCTGCTCCTGGCCGCGGGGGTTACGCTCGCCGCTTGGGCCGCCGGCTCCGCCTTCATCGAACCTCTGAGCCGGATGCGTCAACGACTGTTGGGGCGCCACGTGAGCCTGCCGCGGGCGGTGCTGGGCATGAGCTTCGCGCACTTCGGCGCCGCCTGTCTCGTGCTCGGCATCACGGTCACGAGCCTCCTGGGCGTGGAGCGGGACGTGGTGCTGAAGCCGGGGCAGACCGTCGAGCTCGCCGGCTATACGTTCGCTTTCCAGGGCGTGCACCAGGAGCAGGGACCCAACTACGATGCCCTGCAAGGCGTGTTCAAGGTGAGCCGCGGCGGCAACCCGGTGGCGGTGATGCGGCCCGAGAAGCGCGAGTTCGCGAGCGTGGGCACCGTCACCACCACGGCGGCCATCGAGCCCGGGTTGTTCCGCGATCTGTATCTCGCCCTCGGGAATTCACTGGGCCAGGACGCCTGGAGCGTGCGCATCGAATACAAGCCCCTGGTCCGCTTCATCTGGCTGGGTGGCATCCTCATGATGCTAGGCGGCATGCTGGCCGCTTCCGACCGGCGTTACCGTCAGAAGATTCCTGCAGAGGTCTACGACGCGGGCCGAGTCGCGGACGACAACGGAACTGCCGAGGCACCCGCCCGGGAGCAAGCCTGAGATGTGGCCTTATCTCAAGTTCGGCCTGCCTGTGCTGGTGCTCGCCGCGCTCATCGTGCTGTTCGCCCGCGGCCTGTTCCTGAACCCGACCGTCGTGTCTTCGCCGCTCATCGGCAAACCCCAACCCGGATTCTCTCTCCCACGACTCGAAGGCGACGGCCAGGAGCCCTTCACCCAGACGGAATGGCAGGGGCAGGTGGCGCTGGTGAATTTCTGGGGCAGCTGGTGCGTGGCGTGCCGGGACGAGCATCCGGTGCTCATGCAATTTGCCGCGGAACACGCGGTTCCTCTTTATGGGCTCGATTACAAGGACGAGCGTGCCGTGGCAGAAGACATGCTGTCGAAGCAGGGCAACCCCTACAGCGACATCGCTTTCGATGCCAGCGGTGATGTGGCCATCAACTGGGGCGTATATGGGGCTCCCGAGACCTTCCTGCTGGACCGTCACGGCGTGATCCGCTACAAGTACATCGGCCCGCTCACGCCGGAACTCATCCGCAACGACCTCCTGCCCCGCATCCGTAGCCTGGAAGGCGAGCGATGAGCCGCCTGCTGCGGGCATTCACGGCCGTCTTTTTGCTGGCGGCCTCGGTGCCGGTATTCGGCATCGACAGCCAGCCGCCGTTCCCGGATGCTGCGGAACAAGCCCGCTACGAGGTGCTGATTCACGTCTTCCGCTGCCTCGTCTGCCAGAACGAGACTATCGCCGATTCCGATGCGGACCTCGCGGCCGACCTGCGCCGTCAGGTGCACGTCATGGTGGCTGCCGGGAAGAGCGACGCAGAAATCCGCAGCTACCTGGTAGACCGTTATGGCAACTTCGTGCTTTACAAACCGCCGGTGGAGACCAGCACCTGGCTGCTCTGGGGAGGGCCGTTCTTGCTGTTATTCGCGGGCCTCGTTGTGGTGGTGACGGTGGTGAAGCGTCGCGCGCGCATGGACGAGACACCGCCGGGAGATGAAACGTGATCTTCACGGTGCTTGCGGTGCTCATGGGACTCACGGCGGCGGCGGCCGTGGCCCTGCCTCTGTGGCGCGGCGTACAGCCGCAGCCGGCGAACGACGCTGCGGATGCCACTCACCGCTTGCAACTCGCGGAACTGGAGCGGGACCTGGCGGCCGGTGTCCTCGCGGAAGAGGATTACCGGGCGGCGCGCCGCGATATCGGGGCGGAATGGGCCAAGTCGGCACCGCTGCCGACGCCCCGCAAACCCCGCAGTCCGGTGCTGGCCCTGGTCACCGCCGTCTCGCTCATGACGATGGCAGGCCTGCTCTACTGGAAGTACGGCGCCTGGCGCGTGGGCATGGAAGGCGTGGAGGCGGCGAGCGTGCCCGCCGTGGAAC
>DATGHI010000229.1:0-5731 GCA_035308065.1 Gammaproteobacteria bacterium
GCTTGCTCGGACTCCCGGTCAAGGAGAAGGACTGGGTGGTGGTGGGCGCCACTCCCCAGGAGCTCCTAGACCAGGGCTATAAGTCCGTGGGCAAGGATTTTCCGGTATTCCTGCATCCGCAGACGAAGGAGGAGTACGCCCTCGCCCGCACGGAGCGCAAGACTGGCCGCGGCTACCACGGCTTCGAGTTCATGAGCGCGCCGGGGGTGACGCTGGAGGAGGACCTACGGCGCCGCGACCTCACCGTCAACGCACTGGCGGAAGGTCCGGACGGACGGCTCATCGATCCCTACGGCGGCGAGAAGGACCTGAAGGCGCGGCTCCTGCGCCACGTGTCGCCCGCCTTCGCCGAGGACCCGGTGCGAGTGCTCAGAGCCGCGCGTTTCGCGGCGCGCTTCGCGCCCCTGGGCTTCACGGTAGCGCCCGAGACCCTCGCGCTCATGCGCGGCATGGTGGAAGACGGCGAAGTGGACCACCTGGTGCCGGAGCGGGTCTGGCAGGAGACCCTGAAGGCCCTAAGCAGCGACAGGCCTTCGGTGTATTTCGAAGTGCTCAGGGAATGCGGGGCGCTCAAGCAGGTGTTCCCGGAGCTGGAACGGCTCTGGGGCGTGCCCCAGCCGGCCAAGTGGCATCCGGAGATCGATACCGGCGTGCACGTGATGATGGTGCTGGACCAGGCGGCGAAGTTGTCGCCGGATCCGGCGGTGCGTTACGCGGCCCTGACCCACGACCTCGGCAAGGGCACGACGCCGAAGGACATCCTGCCCCACCACTACGGCCACGAGGAACGCAGCGTGAAGCTCGCGGAGGCCATGTGCGAGCGCCTCAAGACGCCGCGGGAATTCAAGGAGCTGGCGGTGATCGTGGCCCACTACCACGGCCTGGTGCACAAGGCGCAGGAACTGCGCGCCGACACCCTGCTGAAGCTCCTGGAGAACGTGGACGCGTTCCGGCGGCCGGAGCGCTTCGAGCTCTTCCTCACCGCCTGCGAGGCGGACCACCGGGGCCGCACCGGCCTCGAGGACACGCCCTTCCCCCAGGCGGACTACCTCCGCAAGGCTTGCACCGCCGCGCGCGCGGTGACCACACAGTCCTTGGATACGGCGAAACTCTCGGGTGCCGAGATCGGCGAGCAGTTGAAGAAGAAGAGACTGGAAGCGGTGCGCGGAGCGATCGGCCGCGACTAGAGCGTGCGGCTGAGATCCCGGAGCTTGAAACCGCCGAGGTCGATGTCGATCCCCTTGGTGAAACCGATGGCCTTGAACAGCTCGCCCATCTCCTCGGGGAGCGTCAATCGCTTCACCTGCTGCACCGCCGCGGGACCCGCGTTCAGGGCCGCCTCGCCGATGCCGAGCGCGAGCAGGAAATGGGTCTGGGTGCTGTAGCCCGCGAGCTCGAGACCGGCCGCCGTGCCCGCCGCCGCCACGGCGCTGAAATCCACGTGGGCGGTGATGTCCTGCAGACCCACCTGGAAGAACGGATCGCCGTGGGCGCGCTGGCGGTAATGGCACATGAGCGTGCCCATGGAGCGCTGCGGATGATAGTAGGCCGCGCGCGTGTAGCCGTAATCCATGAATAGCATGGCGCCGCGCGTGAGTGCCGCGGCCAGGCTCGCCACCAGCGGCGCGAGCGTGGGGCAGTATTCCGAGACGTAGCCCTCGGCCAGCGGTTCCGGCAGCATGGATTCCAGGTCGGTCAGGGTATCGTCCAGAGCCAGCGAAGCATCGGCGAGTTCCCAGCGGAAACCTTCGCCCTCCATGGCCACGTTGAATTCCTGGAAACCGGAGCGGGCCCTGCGGAAGCGCGCCACCGGCAGCGCGTCCAGGACTTCGTTGCCGAGCATGACACCGGTGAACGCTTCCGGCAGCGCCTCCAGCCACTGCACCCGCGACAGGAACTCCGGCGCCCGCGCCTTGATGGTCGCCCGCTGGCGCTGGCGCAGATCAGCGCTCACCTCCAGGATCAGGTAGTTCTGCGGTTCGCGCTCCTGGCGCCGCATCTCCTGCAGGAGGTGCGCCGCCATGGCGCCCGAACCCGCACCCAGCTCCAGCACGTCGCCGCCCCCGAGCGCCTGCAGCAGCTCGGCGCTCTGGCGCCCGAGACAATGGGAGAACAACGGGGAGATCTCCGGCGCGGTGACGAAATCGCCGGCAGCGCCGAACTTGCGCGCCCCGGCGCTGTAATAGCCGAGACCCGGGGCGTAGAGCGCGAGCTCCATGAAGCGCGAGAACGGCACGCGCCCGCCGGCGCGCTGTATATCCGCCTGGATCAACGCGCGCACGCGCTTGCTGTGGGCCAGTGCATCGGGCGGCGGCGGCGGCAGGTCCTCGAGGGATTGACTGATGGGGGACATGGATTTCTGCTTTAATGAGCGGACACGGACAGGCGGGGATGCGCTGATGAAGGATGATAATCGAAAGCTCGCCGGTCGCACCGCGCTCGTCACCGGCGCCGCCAAGCGCCTGGGCGCGGCCATCGCCCGCGCGCTGCACGCCGAGGGCATGAACCTGCTCTTGCACTACAACAAGTCGGAGGCCGAGGCCCGGGCGCTCGCGCAGGAACTCAACGCCCTGCGCGCCGATTCCGCCGCCATCGCCCAGGCGGACCTCGCCAACATCCAGGGGCTCGAGTCGCTGGTGAAGGCGGCGCTGCAATGGGGCGGCCTCCACGTGCTGGTGAACAACGCCTCGAGCTTCAAGCCGACGCCCATCGGCGGCGTGGGCGAGGACGACTGGGACGATCTCATGGCGAGCAACCTGAAGGCGCCGTTCTTCCTGTCCCAGGCGGCGGCGGTGCACCTCAAGAAGCACCAGGGCTCCATCGTGAACCTCATCGACATCCACGCCTGGCGCCCGCTTCGGGAACACACGGTCTATTGCGCCGCCAAGGCGGGCCTGGTGATGCTCACGCTGTCCTTGGCGCGGGAGCTGGGGCCCGAGGTCCGGGTCAACGGCGTGGCGCCGGGGCCGGTGCTGTGGCCGGAGAAGCCCATGGACGCCGCCCTCAAGAAGTCGATCCTCGAAGCCACGGCGCTGAAGCGCAAGGGCTCGCCGGAAGACGTGGCCGGCGCGGTGGTCTATCTCACACGCGACGCGGACTATGTCACGGGCCAGATACTCGCGGTTGACGGCGGCCGGAGCATCGGCTGGTAAACGCCTCGCTTTGGTAGACTGACGCGGGTACTAGGGGAGAAGCGGGAAATCTCATGGCAGACAAACGGATCGCCGTGGTCATCCCATGCTATAGGGTCAAGGCGCAGGTGGCCCAAGTCATCCAGGGGATAGGCCCCGAGGTCAGCTGGATCATCTGCGTCGACGATGCCTGTCCGGACGGCAGCGGTGAGTTCATCCGCGAACAGGTGCGCGACCCGCGCGTGAGCGTCATCCGCCTGGAGCGCAACCAGGGCGTAGGCGGCGCCACCTCGGCCGGCTACCGGGCGGCGCTGGAGAAGCAGGCCGACGTGGTGGTGAAGCTGGACGGCGACGGGCAGATGGACCCGAAGCTGATCCCGGCGCTGGTGAAACCGATCCTCGGCGGCAGCGCCGATTACACCAAGGGCAACCGCTTCTACAACATCGAGGACGTGGCAGCCATGCCGCTGCCGCGGCTGCTCGGCAACGCGTTCCTGTCCTTCGCCTCCAAGTTCTCCTCCGGCTATTGGTCGGTGCTCGACCCCACCAACGGCTTCACCGCCGTGCATGGCAGGGTGCTCGCGCTCCTGCCGCTCGCCAAGCTCAGCCCGCGCTGGTTCTTCGAGAGCGACATGCTGTTCCGCCTCAACACCATCGGCGCCGTGATCGCCGACGTGCCGATGCGCGCGGTCTACGTCGGCGAGAAGAGCAACCTCAACGCCCTGGGGGTGATCCCGGAGTTCGCCTGGAAGCACTTCCGGAACTACCTGAAGCGCATCTTCTACAATTACTTCCTGCGCGGTTTCTCCATCGCCAGCGTCGAACTCCTGGCGGGGCTGGCGCTGCTCGGCTTCGGCATCGTCTACGGCGCGATGAAGTGGGAATCGTCCGTGAGCCACCAGGCCTTCGCCTCCGCCGGCACGGTGATGCTGGCGGCGCTGCCGGTGATCCTGGGGTTCCAACTGGTCCTGTCCTTCCTTAGTTTCGACATGCAGTCGGCGCCCACGACGCCGCTCCAAGGCCGTCTGTGAGCGGCCACGACCGCGAGGATTCCCCATGAGCGCCTGGCGCTTCCTGATGGTGTTCCTGTGCGTACTGCTGATCTGCATCGGCCAGATCCTGTTCAAGTACGCCGCCATGACCGCGGACAACCGCTACGGCGTGGTCGGGCTCTTGTGGAACAAGTTCCTGATCGTGGCCGGCGTCATCTACGTGAGCGCCACCTTCCTGTGGGTATGGCAGCTCAAGTTCGTGCCCCTGAACCGCGCCTACCCCATCTACGCGGCGGCGTTCGTGATCGTGCCCTTGCTCAGCTGGTTTTTCTTCCGCGAACGTATCGGCGTGCCCTATGCGGTGGGCGTGGTGTTGATCGTCGTCGGCGTGCTGCTCTGCAGCCGCGACATCGCCTGATACATCCGTCGATCACCGCGTAGCACAATAGGCGGGGCGGAACTGCGGCTCCAGCATGGTGCAGACGATGGCATCGGCGCGCGGCGCCGTGCCGTAGCCGCCCGGCGCATAGGCCGTGAGGTCCGTACCTTTGGGCGCGTTCTGCTGCAACCAGGTCCGGTCCAGCACGTGCATCTTCCCGTCCGGTCCGTAATCCAGGATCACCGTCTTAGCCACGGGAGCGAAACTGTCGTATTTGTTGTCATTGAAAAGTTGCACTGCCGAAACCTGGTTGCCTTTGAATTCGAATAGCGGCCCGCGGTAGGGCGTGAAGGCGGCCCTAAGGGTCCGGTCACCGTACATGAGGTGCAGCGCCAGCTCCAGCGCTCGCCGGCGGTTGTAGATACCGCCGAGGCTCTTCGCCTGCCAACCGGTTTGCAGATGGATCACGAACATGGTGTCGGGGGGCGGCTGCGGCACCGTGGCGGCGATCTTCGCCAGCAACTGCTCTTGGGTTCGGTAGCTAGAGGTCCAGAATTCGCGTTTCTCCAAACCCGTGAGGGTAGTGGAACCCACCAGCAGCGCCACCAACAACCAGGGCAGCCGCGGCCACCGCAGGCGACGCGGCAACCAGATGAACACTGGCAGGAGGAAGAGCGTGTAGAGGAAGATGCCGGCGCCGAACAGCTCCCGCTCCGCGCCGAAGCGCACGTCGGATGCGGCGTAAGGCAGATAGCAGGCGGCAGCCAGTGCGATGAGCCCGAAGCAGAGCACTGCGTACCAGCGCCGGTCGCGGCCCACCTCGCCTTCCGCCTTCTCCCCACTCCGGAGCGCCCGGGCCGTGAAAAACCCAAACACCGCCGGCGGCAGGGCCCACAGGAAATAGATCGGCTGAAACTCGACGATGCTATCCCAACTGTGCTGGAAGAACAGCAGCGTCTCGCTGCCGTAGCCCGCGAGGATGTCGCGCAGGCTGAGCTCCGCCACTCCAGCCTCGTGACCCCCTAATTGAGCAAGGATCAGCGTCAACAGAAAAGCGATGTAAACCACGAGCAACCAGGAGGTCCTGAGGAGCCAGCTCCAGGGAGTCTTGCCGCCCTCCATACGGTGCAGTATCCATACACCGACCGGGAAGACCAGCATCAGCACCAGGAAGGCGCTGTAAGTAAGGCAAGCAACGATCTGGAAGAACAGCATGGCGGACAGCGCCT
>DATGHI010000230.1:0-3865 GCA_035308065.1 Gammaproteobacteria bacterium
GTCGAAAAAGACAGCCTAGGGGTGATTTATGTTGCGACGCATGGTGACCAGCGTGATGGACGTGGCGACCCTGTTCCACATGGCCATCTTCAAGGACTTCAAGGGCACGCTCTTCAGCTACGCGGTCAACGTGACCGTGACCCTCGGCGCCATGGTGCTGATGCGGCGCATGCACACCGCCGCCTACCAGGTGTTCTACAATTTCGTCACCGGCGTCCTGAACCCGAGCGTGCTCATCGTGCAGGCAGCCCTGGTGATCGTGATCATCGGTTTCGAGTTCATCCTGGTGGGACTGACCAATTACGAGAAGGGCTACGTGCCGCCGCTCATGATGAAGATCATCATGGGTATCCGCAGTTCCATCGTGGTGCAGTCTGGCGTGACCTTCGCGCTCGCGGTGGCCATGTTCGCCTCGGATCCGCTGACCCAGTGGAAGGCTTACGCCACGGCGATGATCTACCTCGCGAGCGCCTACGTGTTCGCGTTCCTGGGGCTCGCGCCCTATTGGCTGGAATCGCGGCGCATGACGGACCGCATGGCGCTCATCGTGGCGGGCGCGGGGCTGATCGCCCTGGTGTGGTACTGGCCGGACATCTTCAGCCCGGACGTGATCAAGTTCAAAGCCGTCACCGGGTTAGCATCCGAAACGCTTCCTGGTATTTCTCTGCGGTCTTGGCGATGACCGCCGGGGGCAGGCTCGGCGCCGGCGGCTTCTTGCCCCAATCGAGCGTCTCCAGGTAATCCCGCACGTACTGCTTGTCGAAGGACGGCGGGCTGATGCCCGGCTGGTAGGTGGCCGCCGGCCAGAATCGCGAAGAGTCGGGCGTCAGCACCTCGTCGATGAGGAACAGCTGGCCGGCCTTGTCCACGCCGAACTCGAGTTTGGTGTCGGCGATGATGATGCCGCGTTCCAGGGCGTAGTTGGCGGCGAACCCGTAGATCTTGAGGGTGGTAGCGCGCACCTTCTCCGCCAGCTCCTTGCCGAGCAACCGCACCACTTCCTCGAAGCCGATGTTCTCGTCGTGCTCGCCCTTGGGCGCCTTGGTGGCGGGGGTGAACAACGGCTCGGGCAGTTTGTCGGCGATCCTCAGGCCCTTGGGCAGGGGGATGCCGCAGACGGCGCCGGTCTTCTGGTAGTCCTTCCAGCCGGAGCCGATGAGATAGCCCCGGGCCACGGCCTCTATCGGCAGTGCACGCAGCTTGCGCACGATGACGGCGCGGTCCTTGAGCAGGGCCTGATCCGCCGGGTCCTTGAGCACGTCCTCGATACGGACCGACGTGAGTTGGTTGGGTATAATGTGCGCCGTCTTGGCGAACCAGAAGCGCGAGATGCCGTTCAGCACCGCGCCCTTGCCCGGGATAGGGTCGGGCAGCACCACGTCGAAGGCCGACAGCCGGTCGCTGGTGACGATGAGCAGGTGCTCCGGGCCGGCGTCGTAGATGTCCCTCACCTTGCCGCGATGGACCAGCGGCAGGCTCTTCAGGTTGGTCTCGAACACCGTCTGCTGCGTGGTGGTCATGGAGGATCCTGCGCTGGACTCGCGCGTATCTTACTTTAACCCTGCGGCAGCAGGAACAGCCGGAAGCATCCCAGGCAGAAGACGAAGATGAATCTCGCGGGCGCGCTCATCGGCGCGGTATTGGGTTTCATGGTGGGCGGCCCCCTGGGCGCACTGGTGGGGGCGATCCTCGGCCAGAGCCTGTCCGTGGGCGTCTCGCGCGGCGGCTGGTCGAGCTACGACGCGGGCCAGGCGCAGCAGGCGTTCTTCACCGCCACCTTCTCGGTGATGGGCCACATCGCCAAGGCCGACGGCCGGGTCTCGGAGAACGAGATCCAGACGGTGCGCGCCTTCATGGCGCACATGAACCTGGACGCGGCGCAGCAGCGCGCCGCCATCGAGCTGTTCAACCGCGGCAAGGAGCCGGGCTTCGACCTGGACGAGGCGCTCACGCGCTTCCGCGCCGAGTGCCGCGGGCGTTTCGACCTGCTTTCCATGTTCGTGGAGTTCCAGCTGCACGTGGCGCTGGCGGACGGGCCCATGCACCCGGCGGAACGCCAGGTGTTCGCCCGCATGTGCGAGGTGCTGGGCTTCTCGGAGTTCCAGCTGCGCCGGCTCGAGGCCTTCATCCAGGCGCGCCGCGGCTTCCACGAAGGGCAGACGGTGGCGGCCCGGCAGGACAGCCTGGCAGCGGCGTACCAGACCCTCGGCGTCGCGCCCCAAGCGAAGGACGCAGAGGTGAAGACCGCCTACCGCCGTCTCATGAAGGAGAACCACCCGGACAAGCTGGTGGCCCGGGGCCTGCCGGAGACCATGATCAAGCTGGCCCAGGAGAAGGTGCAGCAGATCAACGTCGCCTACGAAGCGGTCAAGACCGCCCGCGGCTTCAAATAAGCGCTACAGGCCGACGGCCTAGTCGGAGGAAAGGTAAGTTCCCAACATCGCCACCGCCACCACCACGAGCCCCAGGCTCAGGTTGAGGGCGATGAGCATGCGGATCATGCCCATGGATTTCTTCGCCAGTGCGTCGTCGCCGGTCGCCACCGCCTGTTTCAGGCGCTTGTAGGGCGCGAAGAAGACGTGGCCGAAGATGAGCATCATGAGGATGCCGAGTCCCATCATCATCTGCACGAACAGGGGGGCGTGCGAGATGCCGTCGAAGTCGCTGGAGGCCATGTAGAAGCCGGAGACGAGCAGCACCACGATGGCCGCCCACACCCAGGGGAAGAAGCGACGGAAGATGCCCACCCAGAGGCGCGCCCTCAGTTTCGTGTCCAGCTCCGCCAGCACCGGTCGCGCGGCCAGGTAGGCGAAGAACATGCCGCCGACCCAGACGATGGCGGCGAACAGGTGCAGGGTGATGGCGAAGGCGGGCAGCAAGGACATGGCGGACCCTTTATATGGCGTTGGTCTCGCAGGCATATTGAGGATAGCAGCCCGAGGCTGAAAAGGGGCCCCGCATCGGTTAAAGTGTGACGCCAATAACCATTGCGGGGGCAGCGAAATGACCGATTTCTTCATCGCCCCCTCCATCCTTTCGGCTGATTTCGCGCGACTCGGTGAGGAGGGCGAAGCGACCTCTTTGCGAGATGCCTTGATGGCATCTCGCGTCGCTGAGCGCCCGGACATGGACGTACGGGCTGGGAGCGTGCGCCAGGGACGGTTGCAAGAGGACAAAGCGTGAGCGAACCCTACTTCATCGCCCCATCCATTCTCTCGGCGGATTTCGCGCGTCTGGGCGATGAAGTCGATAAAGTTTTACAGGCCGGCGCCGACATGATCCATTTCGACGTGATGGACAACCATTACGTGCCGAACCTGACCATCGGCCCGCTGATATGCGAGGCGTTGCGCAAGCACGGGGTGAAGGCGCCCATCGACGTGCACCTGATGGTGAAACCGGTGGACCGCATCGTGCCGGACTTCGCCAAGGCCGGGGCGAGCTACATCACCTTCCACCCGGAGGCGAGCGAGCACGTGGACCGGACCCTCGCCCTGATCCACGACAGCGGTTGCAAGGCAGGCCTGGTGTTCAACCCGGCGACGCCGCTCTCGCACCTGAAACACGTCATCGAGAAGGTGGACATGGTGCTCATCATGTCCGTGAACCCCGGTTTCGCGGGCCAGTCCTTCATCCGCTCGAGCCTGGACAAGCTCAAGGAAGCGCGCGAGCTGATCCAGAAGAGCGGCCGCAAGATCCGCCTGGAGATCGACGGCGGCGTGAAGGCGGAGAACATCCGCGAGATCGCCGCGGCCGGTGCCGACACCTTCGTGGCGGGCAGCGCCATCTTCAGCGCCAAGGATTACGGAGCAGTCATCAAACAGATGCGCGAAGAGATTTCAAAAGCTAAGACCTGATTCCAGGT
>DATGHI010000231.1:0-2432 GCA_035308065.1 Gammaproteobacteria bacterium
CCGTCTGATCCATAACATGTATACATAATCGGGTAGGAGGCAACATGCTTCGCAGATCTCTGATCCTTGGCGCCCTCTGCGCCGCCTCGCTCGGCGCCTACGCCGCGAGCGACGAGGGCCTCCACATCGACTGGCTCGACAAGAGCGTGGACCCCACCCAGGACTTCTTCGCCTACGCCAACGGCGGCTGGCAGAAAGCCAACCCGGTCCCGGACGCCTACGCCCGTTGGGGCACCTTCAACATCCTCCTCAAGCAGAACCAGGAAGTGCTGCGCCAGATACTCGAGGCGGACGCCAAGCAGAAGCACAAGCACGGCAGCCTCTCACAGAAGGTGGGCGATTTCTACGCCACCGGCATGGACGAGGCCGCGATCGAGAAGACCGGCATCAAGCCACTGCAAACGGAGTTCGATGCCATCGCCGCCATCCAAGACCAGGCGGGCCTGCAGAAGGAGGTCGCGCACCTGCACATGATCGGCGTCAACGTCATGTTCGGTTTCGGCCAGACCCAGGACTTCAAGGACAGTACCAAGGTCATCGGCATCGCCGGCCAGGGGGGCCTGGGCCTCCCGGACCGCGACTATTACCTCAAGACCGCCGACCAGTGCACGGCGCCCGCAGCCGCCGCGCCCGCTTCCACGGCGTCGGCTACGTCCACCCACGCCGCCCCGGCCGCTGTCGATCCGGCGGCGCAGGCTGCCTACGACGCCTGCAAGGCCCAGGCGGACAAGTTCCAGAAAGTGCGCGATGCCTACCTTGCCCACGTCTCCAAGATGCTCCAGCTCCTGGGGGATCCGGCGGACAAGGCCGAGGCCGAGGCCAAGACCGTCATGGGCATCGAGACCGGCCTCGCGCAGGCTTCGCTGCCGCGTACCGACCTGCGCGTGCCGCAGAACATCTACCATCCCATGACGCTCACGGAACTCTCCGCCGTCACCCCGGACTTCTCCTGGCAGGGCTATTTCGCCGCCGTCGGCCATCCGGAACTCACCGGCATCAACCTCGCGACGCCGGTTTTCTTCAAGACCCTCGACGCCGACCTCACCAAGGTCTCCCTGGACGACTGGAAGACCTACCTGCGCTGGCACACCGTCGATGATTTCGCGCCCTATCTGCCGAAGGCCTTCGTGGACGAGGACTTCCAGATGAACGCCGCGCTCACCGGCGCCAAGGAGCTGCTGCCCCGCTGGCAGCGCGTCGTCAGCACCGAGGACGGAGCCATGGGTTTCGCCCTTGGCAAGCTCTACGTCGCGAAGAAATTTCCGCCCTCCTCCAAGAAGGCGGTGCTCGACATCCTGCACGCCATCCGCGCATCGCTGCACGATGACCTGCAGACGCTGGCCTGGATGTCACCCGATACCCGCAAGGCGGCCATCGTCAAGCTCGACCTCATGGAAGAGCGCATCGGTTACCCGGACAAGTGGCGCGATTACTCCGCGCTCGACATCGAGCGCGACAGCTACGTGCAGAACGTGATGCGCGCCAATGAGTTCGAGCAGGCGCGCCAGCTCAACAAGATCGGCAAACCCGTCGACAAGGACGAATGGGGGATGACGCCGCAGACGGTGAACGCCTATTACAGCCCGCTGCGCAACAACATCAATTTCCCCGCCGGCATCCTGCAGCCACCGTTCTTCGATCCGAAGGCCCCGGCCGCGGTCAACTTCGGGGCTCTCGGCTTCGTCATGGGCCATGAGATGACCCACGGCTTCGACGACCAGGGCGCGCAGTTCGACGGCCACGGCAACCTCCAGAACTGGTGGACGCCGGACGACCTCAGCAAGTTCCACAAGGCCACCGACTGCATCTCCGACTACTTCTCCACCTTCACGGTGGACGGGGGCTTGCACGTGCAGGGCCGCCTCGTCACCGGCGAGGCCACCGCGGACTTCGGCGGCCTGACGCTGGCCTGGCGCGCGTTCCATGCCTCCAAGGCCTACAAGAAGGCCCGCACCATCGACGGGCTCACGCCGGACCAGCAATTCTTCCTGGGCGCCGCCCACGTCTGGGCCATGAACATCCGGCCCGAGGAGTCCCGCCGGCTCGTGACCATCGACCCGCATCCGCCGGGCGTGGCCCGCGTGAATTACACCATGGCCGACATGCCGGAATTCCAGCAGGCTTTCGGCGCCAAGGACGGCAGCCCCATGGTCAAGGCGGACCGCTGCGTGATCTGGTGAACTGAATCAGAGGACGGGACCGGACGGCGGGCCCCTGGCCCGCCGTCCCTTTTTGGGTTTCAGATTTGAATCAGATCGGGAACATACCCACCGCTGCCCGGCATGCTATATAGAAGATGAGTCGCCGTAAGCAGGCCCATACCGAGGGATCTTCCTCATGAAAGCGCGCGTCTACCCCCTCCCGGCTGCCGTCCTCGCGGCGCTGGCCCTGAGCGCCTGCGGCGGCGGAGGCGGCAGCAGTTCGACGACGGC
>DATGHI010000232.1:0-6235 GCA_035308065.1 Gammaproteobacteria bacterium
AGCGCCACGAGTCCGGCGAATCCCTGGATGCATTGCTGCCAGAGGCTTTCGCCTGCGTGCGCGAGGCCGCGCGCCGCCGGCTCGGAATGCGTCATTTCGATGTACAGCTCATCGGCGGCATGACATTGCATCGCGGCAAGATCGCCGAGATGCGCACCGGCGAGGGCAAGACCCTGGTGGCGACGCTCTCGAGCTACCTGAACGCGATCCCGGGCAAGGGCGTGCACGTGATCACGGTCAACGACTACCTGGCACAGCGCGACGCCAACTGGATGCGCCCGGTGTTCGAGGCACTGGGGATGAGCGTGGGTGTGGTGCTTGCGGGACAGGACCCGGACGCCAAGCGCAGCGCCTATGCCGCCGACATAACTTACGGCACTAACAACGAATTCGGCTTCGACTACCTGCGCGACAACATGGCGTTCCGCCTCGAGGGCAAGGTGCAACGCGGGCTGTTCTATGCGATCGTCGACGAAGTGGACTCCATCCTGATCGACGAAGCGCGCACGCCGCTCATCATCTCCGGATCAGTGGATGACAACACCGAGCTGTACCGCAAGATCAACGTGCTGATCCCGCGTCTCATCCGCCAGAAGGAGGAGGATGGCCCTGGCGATTACAGCGTCGACGAGAAAGCCAAGCAGGTGTATCTCACCGAGGAAGGGCACCAGCACATCGAGGAACTGCTGGCGCACGAAGGCCTCCTGCCCGAGGGTGCCTCGCTGTACGACGCCGGTAACATCGGCTTGATGCACCACGTAAACGCCGCGCTGCGAGCCCATGCCCTCTACAAGCGCGAGGTGGACTACATCATCAAGGACGGCGAGGTGGTGATCGTTGACGAGTTCACCGGCCGGACCATGCCGGGACGCCGTTGGTCGGACGGCTTGCACCAGGCAGTTGAGGCCAAGGAGAACGTCAAGATCCAGGCGGAGAACCAGACGCTCGCGTCCATCACCTTCCAGAACTACTTCCGCCTCTACAACAAGCTGTCCGGCATGACCGGCACCGCCGACACCGAGGCGCGGGAATTCCATGAGATCTACGCGCTCGAGGTGGTGGTCATCCCCACCAACCAACCCATGATCCGCGTGGACAACCCCGATCTCGTTTACCTCTCCCAGAAGGAGAAGTTCAAGGCGGTGATCTCGGACATCAAGGACTGCATACAGCGTACCCAGCCAGTGCTGGTGGGTACCGCCTCCATCGAGGCCTCGGAACACCTCTCGGGGCTGCTCAAGAAGGAGGACATAGCGCATCAGGTGTTGAACGCCAAGCAGCACGCCCAGGAGGCTCAGATTATCGCCCAGGCGGGCCGTCCGGGCACCGTGACTATCGCCACCAACATGGCGGGCCGCGGCACCGACATCGTGCTGGGCGGCAGCCTGGACGCGGAACTCGCAGCTTTGCCGCCCGAGACCGATGAGGTGGAACGCGCGCGCATCCGCGCCGTCTGGCTGGCTAGGCACGACGCGGTGCTCAAATCCGGCGGCCTGCACATCATCGGCAGCGAGCGCCACGAATCGCGGCGCATCGACAACCAGTTGCGCGGCCGTTCCGGCCGCCAGGGCGATCCGGGCTCAAGTCGCTTCTACCTCTCGCTCGACGACAACCTGATGCGCATCTTCGCCGGCGACAAAGTCAAAGGCTGGATGCAACGCATCGGCATGCAGGAGAACGAGGCCATCGAGCATCCCTGGGTCACCAAGGGCGTAGAGAACGCCCAGCGCAAGGTAGAAGCCCACAACTTCGACATCCGCAAGTCGCTGCTCGAGTACGACGACGTTGCCAACGACCAACGCAAGGTCATCTACGAACAGCGCAATGAGCTTTTGCACGCTACCGACATCCACGAGACGGTGGAGGCGATCATGGCGGATGTCCTCAATGCCACCATCGACGAGTACATCCCGCCCCAGAGCGTCGAGGAGCAATGGAACATCCCTGGCCTGATGGAGACTCTGGAAAGAGAGTTCGCACTCAAGCTCGACATCAAGGGCTGGCTGGATCAGGACAGCAGCCTGCACGAGGAGCCGCTGCGCGCGCGCATCCAGGCGGCGCTGCTGGACACCTACCAGGCCAAAGGACAGCAGGTGGGCCCCGAGGTGCTGCATCATTTCGAGAAGGAGATCATGCTGCGCACCCTGGACAACCTGTGGCGCGAGCATCTGGCCAACATGGACTATCTGCGCCAGGGCATACACCTGCGCGGCTACGCCCAAGTGGATCCGCGCCGCGAATACAAGCGTGACGCCTTCGAGATGTTCTCGCGCATGCTCGACCGGCTGAAGTTCGAGGTGGTGGGCTTCCTCGCGAAGGTGCAGGTGCGCACCGAGCAGGACGTGGCCGCCATGGAGGAGCAGCGACGCCGCGTGCGTGCCATGCAGTTCCAGCATGCCGAGGCTCCGCAGGTTACCGTCCAGCCTCCGCAGGAGTCCGCACCGCCGGCCCAGGCTGAACCGCGCCGTGGCGTTGCTGCCGCTGCGGTTACACCCTTCGTGCGCGAGACCGCCAAGGTGGGCCGCAACGAGCCCTGCCCCTGCGGTTCGGGCCTCAAGTACAAACAATGCCACGGCAAGCTGTAGCTTCCCGCTGTAACTGTCGGGATGAAAACTAGGTTTCACTAACCGTACCTGGTGCGCCTTCCTGCCTTGCCGTCCCTGACAAGGCGTTCGCCACCGCCGAAGCTGTGCTTCGCCGGGGCTCATCCTGCGTGACCGCGAAATGAGGGAGCCAGTATCATGGTTATTTCGCCGCCTGCATTAGATTCAGACGTGAACACCATCCAAGTTGTTGCTGCAGTGCTCCGCGATAGGATTGGCCGGGTGCTGACTGCGGAACGCCCGGCGGGCAAGCCGCTCGCGGGTTACTGGGAATTCCCCGGTGGCAAGCTCGAACGCGGCGAGCCGGAGTCGGCGGCGCTCAGGCGCGAGCTCCGCGAAGAACTCGGCATCGAAGTGCATGCGGCCTACCGGCTCCTCGGCTTTTCCCATCTCTATCCCGAACGCCGCGTACAGCTGCATGTGTGGCGCGTCACCCGCTATGCCGGCACACCCGTCGCCCATGAGGGCCAGAAACTCGCCTGGCATGCGCCCCACGAACTCAGCAAGGTGAACTTATTGCCGGCGGACGAGCCCATCGTGGCGGCGTTGACGCTGCCACCCCTGATGCTGGTCACGCCGTCCCCGGGCGGCGACGAGGCCAAGTTCTTGCAGGGCCTGCGCAGGTCCCTGGAAGCAGGCGTGGATTGGGTGCAATTCCGCGCACCCGGTCTGGACGATGATGTCTTCGTGGCCCTGGCCCGGAAGGTGATAGTTGCGTGCCGCTCCTACGGGGCTCGAGTCAGCCTGAATTCATCGCCCAGGTCGGCCAGAGACCTTGGCGCTGATGGTGTACATCTCAGCCAAGAAGCATTGGCACAGCTAGACTCGGGAGAGGGCGAAACGGGCCTCCTTAAAGGTATTTCCTGCCATTCATATGAGGAGATACGGCACGCATTGAAGTACAGGCCTGATTACCTGACGCTGGGTCCCGTGAACCCAACCGCGAGTCACGCGGATAGGGCGGCAATCGGATGGGAGACCTTTTCTAAGCTCGTCGATGGGGTCATTCCCACGCCAGTCTATGCCATCGGCGGTCTCGGCATAGAGCATCTGACCGAAGCGCAGCAACGTGGCGCCCACGGAATTGCTGCAATCCGCAGCTTGTGGGACATCGGTCAGCTTTCAGAATCATCCTGATCAGGAGGGGTATCTTCGGAAGCGATGGCGTGCTTCTCGGTGAGCCAGTCGCCGAGATCTATCAGGCGGCAGCGCTCGCTGCAGAAAGGTTTCCACTTGGATTCATCTGTCCACGGCACTGGCTTGCCGCAGTGCGGACATTCGACGGTCTTGATTTCACCCATCGCTACAGCTGGCAGCAAACCAGTTTGAAGCCGATGTCGCGCTTGGTCTGCTGCGGACGCGCGTTCGCGTCGTGGCGTTCCAGGAAGCGGATGGTCATGCGGTGCTTGCCGGCACTGATCTCGGGGAACACGCCGCTGGTCATGGGTACCATGACGCGCACCATGGGCGAGAGCACGTGGGTGTCGAAGTTGCGCTGGTAAACGCCCTGCTGCGCCACTTCACGGGTGGGCAAAGCACTCTCGCGGGTCAGCGCCATGAGCAGGGCGATGGTGTCCTTGAGGGGCTTCAGTTCAGTGAGCCAGCCCTGCAGGTCGCGGGTGCGGCGCGGGTAGGGGTGCGTCAACCAGGAATGATAAGACGGCAGGTCGAACTGGCAGGTGCCGCCGGGAACCGCCATGCGGTTCTTGATGGAGTTCAGGAACTCGCTTTCCCGGAGCTGGGCGCCCAAAGGCCTCCCGTCGCCATCCATCTCCACGCGCAGCCGTTCTAGGTCCGCGAGCACCGTCTGCAGGCGGACGTTATCCACCTCGGGACTGCCCTTGAGCCTCTGCAGCAGCATGCCACAGCGCTCCAGTTCCTTGAGCACTTCCGTGCGCACGTCGCCGCGCGTCAAGAGCGAGATGATCTCGAGAATGGCGCCGACCGCGGCGCGGCTATCCCACATGGACGAGAGGGCGGTGTGGTGAGAGGCTTGTTCCAGCAGGTACTCGAGGCGCAGGAAAGTGCGCACACGCTCGCTTAACGGCTGCTCATATATCAGCCACTCGGCGGACGGCAGTTCCTCGGCGCGTTGTTCCACGTTCAGCATCAGGGTTTCCGGTCAGGGCAGTCTCAGGCCGGTGCGCTGCAGGTCTCCCTGCGCAGCCAGTTCGAGGTAGAACCCGTTCAGGCGTGCGACGGCGCCCGTGAGCACCGTCTTGTCGCCAGCGTTCAAGAGAATATCACTCGCCGCCTTGAGGCGCGCGGCCCGGGGAGCCTGGGCGGAAAGAATCGCCCGGGCTTGGGCTTCGGTCTCACCGTCGCGTGACATAAGACGGTTTACCTGTAATTCCTCCGGGCAATCCACCACCAGAACCCGGTCCACCAAGTCACGGGTCGCCGGGACTTCGGTAAGCAAGGGGATAACCACCAGGGCATACGGGGCGCGTATGGCCGCAAGCCTGTCTTTCAGGGCCTCCAGGATCAGGGGATGAAGGACGCCATCCACCTTGGACCGGAGGGCGGGATCGGAAAAAACACGCCGCCGTAGTGCTCCACGGTCCAGGTGACCGTGGGCGTCCAAGATGTCGGTCCCCAGGACGGCCACCAGCCCCTTCAGGCCAGGCTCGCCGGGGGCCGTAAGCTCCCGGCTGAGGGCGTCCGCGTCCGCCACCGGCACCCCCAGCAGAGCGAATTCCGCCGCCACCAGCGATTTGCCGCTGGCGATGCCGCCGGTGAGGCCCACCCTGAGCATGGGTTCAGTGCACGCCGCCGAGGCTGAAGTAAGCGGCGGTGAGGGGCGCACCCCACAGGAGCCCTGCCCAGCCGGCCGCCGCCAGGAATGGGCCGAAGGGGATCGGCGCTCCCTGCTGCAGGCGTTTCAGGCCTAGAAGGACGAGGCCCGTGACGGCGCCTACACCGGCGGCAAGCATGAGCACCACCGGGAGTTCCTGCCAGCCTAGCCACGCACCCAGTAGGGCATAGAGCTTGAAGTCCCCATAGCCCATGCCTTCCTTGCCGGTCAGCGACCTGAAGGCGTGGTAGACGGCCCAGAGGGCAAGATAGCCCGCGGCGGCGCCTACCACCGCCGACTGCAGGTCGGTGAACACGTGGCGGGTGTTGAACAAGAGCCCGAGCCAGAGGAGCGGCAGGGTGATGCGGTCCGGCAGGAGCTGTTTCTCGATGTCGATGCCGGCGAGGGCCACGAGGCCCCAGGTGAGGAACAACGCCCCCAGCGCCTGTGGCCCCCAACCGAAGTGCCAGGCCACCCAGGCCGACAGGAAACCCGTGATCACCTCTACCAGCGCATAGCGCGGCGAGATGGGCGCATGGCAGGCGCTGCAGCGTCCGCGCAGCAGCAGGTAACTCAAGATGGGGAGGTTCTCGAATGCAGTGATGCCGTGGCCGCAATGCGGACAGCGGGAACGGGGCACCACCAGGTTGAATTTCTCAGCATCTGCCTGCGGCGCTTCGGGGGCGTACTCCGCCCGCCATTCCCGCTCCAGCATGATGGGCAGGCGGTGAATGACCACGTTGAGGAAGCTGCCCACGATGAGCCCGAGGACAGCGCAAGTCAGGGTGAAGGCAAGCGGACTTTTCTCCAGAAAGAGCAAGAGGGTCATCTGGCATCC
>DATGHI010000233.1:0-3038 GCA_035308065.1 Gammaproteobacteria bacterium
CGCTTGCGCCAACGTTCGCCCTTATATCAGGAAGCCGTGACGGCCCGACTGTATATAGGTTGGGGTCACTTGAGCAACGCGGGATGGACGACCTTGCCGCCTTCCACGTTGATGCCCTTGCGCAGGGACTCGAGGTCGCGCCAACCGCCCGCCGCCAGCTTGATGGCATAGGGGGTGATGGCCGCCGAGAGGGCCTGGGACGAGGTCCGCGGCACCGCGCCCGGCATGTTGGTGACGGTGAAGTGGGTGACGCCTTCCCACACATAGGTGGGGTTGTCCCAGGTGGTCGGCTTGGTGGTCTCCACGCAGCCGCCCTGGTCCACGGAGATGTCCGCCACCACGCTGCCCGGCTGCATGCTCTTCACCATGTCCGCGGTGACCACGTGCGGGGCCTTGGCACCTGTGATCAGCACCGCGCCCACCACGATGTCGGCGTACTTCACCGCCTCGGCGATGTCCGCGGCATGGGGATACAGGGCCGTGACGTTCGGGCCCAGGTCGCGCATGCGCTCCATGCGGTCGCGGGAGATGTCGAACACCGTGACCTGGGCGCCCATGCCCGCGGCCGCCGTGGCCGAAGCGCCGCCGGCGACGCCGGCGCCGACGATCACCACCCGACCGCGCTTGGCGGCGGGCACGCCGCCCAGCAGGATGCCCTTGCCGCCCATGGGCTGGTGCAGGAGGTGCGTACCCACTTGGATGGACAGACGCCCGGCGATGTCGCTCATGGGGGCGAGCAGCGGCAGGCGGCCATCCTCTTCCACGGTCTCGAAGGCCACGGCCGTGAGGCCGATCTTCTTCAGGGCGCCCGTCAGCTCCGGCAGGGCCGCGAGGTGCAGATAGCAGAACAGCAGGTGCTCCTTGCGCAGCAGTTCCAGGTCGGCCTTGATAGGCTCCTTGACCTTCACGATCATCTCCGCCTTGCCGTAGACCTCGGCGGCGGTCGGCAGTACCTCCACACCCACGGCGCGGAAATTGTCGTCGCTGTAACCGCTCTTGATGCCGGCGTTCTTCTCGATGAACACCTTATGGCCATGGCGGACCATTTCCGCGGCTGCGGCCGGGATGAGGCCGACGCGGCCTTCGAGCGGCTTGAGCTCGCGGGGTATGCCGATGCGCATGAAAAGCTCCTTTACGCTATCCGATGATTTTCGTTAACATGAAATATCCCGCGGCCTCGCCCTGTCTCTCTGGGGCCTAGGTCGTGGATGCCGGGGTCTCGCTCGTATATACACGCCCCGCCCTGCCGCGGCGTGGTCTGGGGTAAGCCCGGGAAACTCCTTAGGTTCAGGCGGCGGCGTCTTGAAGGTCCGCTCGGGGCGCTACGCCAAGCCCTTGAAAAACCGCGGATTGCCGCCAAATCACTGTCTTCAGAGGCCAATTATACATGACCAAGCACGCCCGACTCCTCATCCTGGGCTCCGGCCCGGCCGGCTACACCGCCGCCGTCTATGCCGCGCGTGCCAACCTGAAACCGGTGCTCATCACCGGACTCGAACAGGGCGGGCAACTCATGACCACAACCGAGGTGGACAACTGGCCCGGGGACGTGCACGGGCTCATGGGCCCGGATCTCATGGAGCGCATGCGCAAGCACGCTGAACGTTTCAACAGCGAATTGGTGTCCGACCACATTCATACCGCGGATCTCAAGAGCCGGCCCTTCAAGCTCATCGGCGACCGCGGCGAGTACACCTGCGATGCGCTCATCATCGCCACCGGCGCCACTGCGAAATACCTGGGGCTGCCCTCCGAGGAAGCCTACAAGGGCAAGGGCGTGTCCGCCTGCGCTACCTGCGATGGATTCTTCTACAAAGGGCAGCACGTGGCCGTCGTCGGCGGCGGCAACACCGCCGTGGAGGAGGCCCTGTACCTATCCAACATCGCTTCCAAGGTCTCGGTGGTGCACCGCCGCGACGCGTTCCGCGCCGAGAAGATCCTATCCAACGAGCTCATCGAGAAGTCGAAACAGGGCAACGTGGAGATCCTCTGGGACCATCAGCTGGACGAGGTGCTGGGTGACGACTCCGGCGTCACAGGCATCCGCGTGCGCAGCACCAAGGACAAGGGCAAGACCCGGGAGTTGGGCTCCAAGGGCGTGTTCATCGCCATCGGCCACTCACCCAACACCCAACTCTTCACCGATCAGCTGGAGATGAAGAACGGCTACATCGTGGTGAAGAGCGGCGTCGCCGGCGGCGCCACCGCCACCAGCGTGCCCGGGGTGTTCGCCGCCGGCGACGTCATGGACCAGGTGTACCGCCAGGCGGTGACCTCCGCGGGCACCGGTTGCATGGCGGCCCTGGACGCCGACAAGTATCTCGAGAGCCTCTCCAAGAAGCATTGAGCGCGCTAAGCTTGCACCATGAGGGTGCAGCTTCATACGAGCATCGACGACATAACTCCCGGCGATTGGAACCGGCTCGCCGGAGACGACCCGTTCCTGAGCCACGAGTTCCTGGCGGCCCTGGAACACAGCGGCTCAGCCGACGCCAGGAACGGCTGGCGGCCGCAACACCTCAGCTGCCGCGATGACGACGGCGCATTACTGGGCGCCCTGCCCCTCTATCTCAAGTCCCACTCCTACGGTGAGTTCGTCTTCGACTGGGCCTGGGCCGATGCCTACCAGCGTCACGGCCATTCCTATTATCCGAAGTTGGTCTCAGCCGTTCCCTTCTCACCAGTGCCGGGGCCGCGGCTGGTCACGGCGGAGGAAGCGGACCGGGATGCGGTATCGGGCCGGCTCCTTGACGCGGTCCATGCGCTCGCTAAGGAACGCAGCGCCTCTTCCATCCATTGCCTGTTTCCACTGGAGCAGGAATTGCCCTTATGGCGCGCCAAGGGCTTCCTGACGCGACGCGACTGCCAGTTCCACTGGCACAACCATGGCTATCGGGACTTCGAACATTTCCTGGAGGGATTCACGGCGGAGAAGCGCAAGAAGGTGCACCGGGAACGGCGGCGGATCGCCGAAGCCGGCATCGAGATGCGAGTACTCGGCGGTGCCGAGCTCGATGTCAGTCTCATGGATTCTCTCT
>DATGHI010000234.1:0-10519 GCA_035308065.1 Gammaproteobacteria bacterium
CGTGGATCCCGAGTACCTGGAGAAACCGCGCCGCTGGGACATGAAGAACATTGGCTGGTACATGCTGGTGATCGGCCCCCTGAGTTCGGTATTCGACTACGTGACTTTCGGCGTGCTGATCTACTACTACGGCGCCTGGCACGACGAGAAGGTGTTCCAGACCGGCTGGTTCATCGAGTCCATCGTCAGCCAGACGCTCATCGTGCACGTGATCCGTACCGCCAAGGTACCGTTCCTGCAGAGCTGGCCCAGTTGGCCGCTGCTGTTCACCACCGCGGCGGTGTGCGCCATCGGCATGTGGCTGCCGTTCAGCGGCTTGGCCCACGGCTTCAGCATGGTGCCGGTGCCCACGTCGTTCCTCTTGGTGATGCCGTTCATCATGGTGGGCTACATCACCCTCACTCAGTGGGCGAAATCCAGGCTGACGCGCCGCTTCGGACTCAACTGAAGCAACGCTGGTCAATAAGTGACCGCAGGGTGAGCGACGGGCCCGCAAACGGGGCGGTTTAGGCCCCATCTGCCTTGTTTGTCATATTTATGCCATATTTCAGCCCTAGACTGCCCCGACCAGCCAGGTGGGGACGGTATGGGCCGGTTCCCACCATGGTGCACACGAACCCCGCCACTACCGGTGACCTGTGTTGTCCGAAGAGCTACTGGAAACAGGAATTCGCACTGTGAGCGGCTCGACGCATACGACGCGCTGGCGGGATTCGCTCGCGGACCTCCTATTCCGCGGGCTGACGCAGCTCGCCGCGCTCACCGTGCTGGCTCTCATTCTCGCCATCATGGCGGTACTGATCGACAAGGCCTGGCCGGCTTTCCATACCTTCGGCTTAAAGTTCTTCACCAGCACCGATTGGGACCCGGTCACCAACAAGTTCTCGGCCCTTACATCCATCTACGGCACGCTTATCACCTCGCTCATCGCGCTCATCATCGCCGTGCCGGTGAGCTTCGGCATCGCGCTGTTCGTCACCGAACTCGCACCACAGTGGCTGCGCCGTCCGGTCAGTACCGCGGTAGAGCTCCTGGCCGCCATCCCCAGCATCATCTACGGCATGTGGGGCCTGTTCGTGTTCGCCCCGCTGTTTGCGGACAAGGCCCAGCCCTGGATCAGCTCGCATCTCGGCCACTGGCCGATCATCGGGGGCCTGTTCCAAGGTCCACCCATCGGCATCGGCGTGTTCACCGCCGGTTTGATCCTGGCCATCATGGTCATCCCCTTCATCACCTCGGTGATGCGCGACGTGTTCGACGTGGTGCCCATCGTACTCAAGGAATCGGCCTACGGCATCGGCTGCACCACCTGGGAAGTCATGTGGAACGTGGTGCTGCCCTATACACGTATCGGTGTGGTGGGTGGCATCATGCTGGGCCTCGGCCGCGCCTTGGGTGAGACCATGGCAGTGACCTTCGTGATCGGCAATAGCCACGACATCAGCCTGGCGCTGTTCATGCCCGGTAACACCATCTCCTCGACCCTCGCCAACGAGTTCTCCGAGGCGGTGGGCCCTCTCTACACCTCCTCACTCATCGCCCTAGGCCTGATCCTGTTCTTCGTGACGTTCGTGGTGCTCGCCATCGCCAAGTTGCTGCTGCTGCGGGTCGAAGCCCGCGAGGGAGCGAAGACCTGATGGCTCAGAACAAGCGCTATCTGTTCCGGCGCGGCGTGAACCTGTTCAACCTGGGCATGTCCATGGTGGCGACGGTGTTCGGCCTGTTCTGGTTGGCTTGGCTCCTGTGGACCCTTGTGAGTCATGGCGTGCGTGCCCTCAACTTGAACCTATTCCTCCAAGACACCCCGCCGCCGGGCGTTCCCGGTGGTATGGCCAACGCCATAATCGGCTCGCTGATGCTCACCGCCGTGGGCGTGCTGATCGGTACCCCCGTGGGTATACTCGCCGGCACCTGGCTCGCGGAATATGGTCGTGCGAATCGCCTGGCCTCGTTGATTCGATTCATAAACGATATCTTGCTAAGTGCGCCGTCCATCGTCATCGGCGTCTTCGTTTACGGAGTGCTGGTCGCTCCGCTCGGACACTTCTCCGGATGGTCCGGTGGCGTATCGCTGGCCATCATCATGCTGCCGGTGGTGTTGCGCACCACCGAGGACATGATGCGTCTCGTGCCCGACCAGATGCGTGAGGCCGCGGCGGCTTTGGGTGCACCCCGTTGGAAAGTCACGGTGTTCATCGTGCAACGCGCGTCTATCGCCGGCATGCTCACCGGCGTGATCCTCGGCACGGCGCGCATCAGTGGTGAGACTGCGCCGCTACTGTTCACGGCCCTCAACAACCAGTTCCACAGCACCGACATGTCCCAGCCGATGGCAAATCTGCCGGTCATGATCTTCCAGTTCGCCATGAGCCCCTACGAGGGCTGGCAGCAACTGGCCTGGGCCGGAGCCCTCATCATCACCGCCGCGATCCTGATCCTCAGTATCAGCGCGCGCCTGCTATTGCGCGCGAACACCTTCGAAAAGTGACGCCCATGAACGCCAATCCGATCGCGACTCCCGTGCCCAACCGCAACGCAGGACCCATGACTGCACAAATCGATAACCCCAAGATATTGATACGCGACCTGAACTTCTATTATGGGAAGTTCCACGCCCTGCACAGCATCAACATGCAGATCCCTGAGAAGCAGGTCACGGCCTACATCGGACCCTCCGGTTGCGGCAAGTCCACACTGCTGCGCACCCTGAACCGCATCTACGGGTTATATCCCGAGCAGCGCGCCGAAGGTGAAGTACGCCTGGATGGCGCCAACATCCTCGCCCCGGGCCAGGATCTGAACTTGCTGCGGGCCAAGGTGGGCATGGTGTTCCAGAAACCCACACCCTTCCCCATGTCGGTCTATGAAAACATCGCCTTCGGCGTGCGGCTCTACGAGCGTGTGCCGCGGGTGCAGATGGACGAGCGCGTTGAATGGGCGCTGCGCAAGGCGGCGCTATGGGAAGAGGTCAAGGATAAGCTGCACCAGGGTGGCACGCGCCTGTCAGGCGGGCAGCAGCAGCGCCTGTGTATCGCCCGCGCCATCGCGGTCAAGCCGGAGGTGTTGCTGCTGGACGAGCCGGCTTCGGCGCTGGATCCAATCTCCACACTCAAAGTGGAGGAACTCATTGCCGAACTCAAGACCGATTACACTATCGTCATCGTCACCCACAACATGCAGCAGGCGGCGCGTGTCTCGGATTACACCGCCTTTATGTATCTGGGAGACCTCATCGAGTTCGCCGATACCAGCACTCTGTTCACCAATCCCGCCAAGAAGCAGACAGAAGACTACATCACGGGGAGATATGGGTGAGAAACCGCCGTCCACTGGACGGCGGTTTCGAACGCCCGGCCAGGAAGGCCTGGCTGGGAGTCAGAAGGACTCGGGCTCGCGCCAAGGATGGCAACAACCAGACACAAAAGAAAAGACCCAGAGTTTCTCTGGGCCTTTTTTTAATTCCAGTTATCCGGAATTATTACTTGCCACCGCCGGTGGGCCCTCCGCATGCGGAGGGCCCACGCCAGGGATGGCATGGCTAGGAGTGAATAGAGAACGAAGTGGTCGCCAGGGATGACTAGGGCGCTACGGAAGAACTACACAGAAAAGAAAAAGGCCCGGGATTTCTCCCGGGCCTTCTTTAATTCCGAGAACCGGAATTAATTACTTGCCACCGCCGGCGGTGGAAGCGGCCGGAGCCTTGGACTTCTTGTGATGATGCTTTTTCATGTGCTTCTTGCTGTGCTTCTCTTCCTTCGCGGGGGCAGCAGCAGGGGCGGCAGCTGCGGGGGCAGCAGCCGGGGCGGCAGCCGCGGTGGAAGCAGCCGTGCCATCAGCCATGGCGAGGCTGGCGACCGCGAGCAAGGAACCGGCGACGAGGCTGATCAGGATCTGACGTTTCATGGAGTACTCCAGTTTTTTTCAGGTTGACGTTGATTGCTAAAGGTTTTGCAAAACCACCGCTCCGGTGCCCATAGGGAGTTACCCCCCGTACGCCGCAGCAGCTGTTTGCCCCTTTTCCGTTCCAGTCGACTGGCTACGGGAGGACATCCTGTCCGGGGCATTACACTTCCTGTGGCGGGTATAACGCGGCCCCCGTTGCACGGGTTGACGCCCGGTATGTCGTTTTTACCCCACCAGCCCCCCCGGGAGGCCTGGGGCCGCGGGGCGGGGCTGGCATAATACACGTCCGATGCGCAAGAAAATACCCGTTTCCCGCCTGACCGTGGGCATGTATGTAGTCGAGCTGGACCGCCCCTGGCTGGACAGCCCTTTCCTGTTCCAGGGCTTCTCCATCGAGTCCCCGGACCAGCTCCAGGCACTCCAGGAATGCTCCGAATACGTCTATGTAGACGATGCCGGGCCCAGCGAGGGCGAGGAAGGGGGCTCGGGGGGGCGGGACCTGACCATCCCCGGGGTACGGGAGACCCGTGAGCGGGCGGGCTTCCGCATGGCGGTCCGCCGGGTCCTGGAGTACCGCCAGAAGCTTTACCCCCACCTACAGAAGGTCCTCGAGGATGCCCGCCTTGGGCACCTAGTGGATGTCCGGGAGACCCGGGCCATGGTGCAGCACCTGGTGGAATTGGTGGCGGTGAACCCGCAGGCGGCCCTGTGGCTCACCAACCTCAAGGATCGCCACGCCCATACCGCCGACCACTGTTTCAACACCACGGTGCTGGCGGTGGCTTTCGGCGCCCATCTGGGGATGCCCAAGGCCACCCTGGAAGAGGTGGGGCTGGGGGCCTTGCTCCATGACGTAGGCAAGATGCGCACCCCGGTCACCATCCTCGACAAGCCGGGGGTGCTCACCGAGGACGAGTTCGATGTCCTGAAGAAGCACCCGGTGGACGGTTACCAGATGCTGCGCAAGCAGGGCAGCTTCAGCGACGTGGCCCTGGAGATCGTGCACCTCCATCACGAACGTATCAGCGGCCAGGGTTATCCCTTCGGTCTCAAGGGCGATGAGATCCCGCTGCACGCGCGTGTGGTGGCGGTGGCTGAAGTCTACGACGACGTGAGCAGCGATCGGGTGTACCACGACGGAGTGCCGGCGGCCAATTGCCTCAACATGATGTTCCATTGGGCGCCGCGGGACTTCGGCGAGGACCTGATACAGGAATTCATCCGTTGCATCGGTATCTACCCCATCGGTAGCCTGGTGCAGCTCAACACCGGCGCTTTAGGCATCGTCATGTCCAGCAACCCGGATAGCCGCCTGAAGCCGGTGGTGATGCTGGTGCGCGACCGGGAAGGCCGGCCGTATCGGCGCCGGCCGTTGCTGAACCTGGCGGCGACCGGCACTCAGCCGGGCGGATTCTCCTGGCAGGTGCAGAGGGTGGTGGATTGCAAGGACTATGACATCGATCCCGCGCGTATCGCCGAGATGGAAGCGCGCCTGTGAGCCGTGAGACGCAGGTATTCCTGAGCAACGGCTTGATGCTGGATGCGACCGAGTTCGATTGGCGTTTCGTGCGCGCTTCGGGTCCGGGCGGGCAGAACGTCAACAAGGTGGCGACCGCGGTGGAGCTGCGTTGGGACCTGCGCAAGAGTCTCTATCTGCCGGTAGGTGTACGCCTGCGGCTCGAAGCGCTTGCAGGTTCGCGGGTAACGGACGACGGCGTGCTCATCATCCAGGCCCAGCGGCACCGCACCCAGGAGCGCAACCGGGCCGATGCCCTGGAGAGGCTCATCGCGCTCGCAGAGCAGGCGCTGTATCCACCCAAGCCACGCAAGAAGACCAGGCCCACTAAAGGATCGAAGCGCCGCCGCCTCGATGGCAAGAAACGCCACGGTGACAAGAAACGCCTGCGTAGCAATAGCTACGACTGAAAAAGAATGGCCGGCTTACGCCGGCCTTTCTCCGTCTGATGTCACTCAGACTTAGTGCATGGGCATTTCCATGCCGCGGGATCCAAGAGCTTCGATCTTGGCTGCATGTGCCTTGGCGGCCTCAGTCCGCAAACCTGTCTTCACAGCTAGCACCAGGATGATGGGGCTAAACACCGCCACCAGGGTCATGCCCGTGAAGAACGTGAAGGTGTCGTTACCGCCCATATTGCTGGCCGATGGACCGAGGTAGCTTATGAGCCACATGCCTGCGAAGTAAGGCGCGAGCCACCATGCCTGCTGCCAATCGAGCTTGGACGCTGGCAGTTTTTTCACAAGCAGGTGCCAAATTAGCAACAAGATGACATAGCCAATCACTAGAACGAAAAGTACCTTCATTACGTAGTTGCCAGTCCAGTAGATGATCCAGTTGGAGGCAATGAAAGCGATGTGCGCCATGATCACGGGCGCCTTCAGGCGGAATGGCCGCTTCTCGTTCGGCAGGATGTTGCGCAGGTGCAGCAGTACCACGGGGCCGATGGCATAGGAGAACACGGTGATGGAGGACACAGCCGATACCAGTTTTGGCCATGACGGGAAGGGGAAGAAGAACGCCGCACCGGCCACGTAGGTGGCCACCAGCGCGATCCAAGGCACGCCGAAACGGTTTAGCTTGGCCACCACCTTGGGTGCACCGCCCATTTCGCCGGCCGCCATCACGATGCGCGGGCTGCCGGTGATGTAGATGAAGGCAGTGCCCAGCGGCGAGACCACTGCGTCGAAGTACAGCACCCAAGCCCACCAGGTGGCGCCCACCGCCAGCAATATGGCGGCCAGCGGGCCGAACATGCCGGTGAAGTGCAGATGGGTCCAGCCCTCGCTGATGTTGTCCGGTTGCAGAGCCACGATGAAGGCGAACTGCAGGCCCAGATAGATGATCAGCGCGATGACCACCGAGCCGATGAGGGCGATGGGCACATACTTGCCGGGGTTGCGGGTCTCGCCTGCGAGCGCGATGGCCTGTTGGAATCCCAGGAAGCTGAAGATGATGCCGGCGGTGCCCACGGCAGTGAAGATGCCGCTCACCGGAGTGCTATCGAGCTGCGCCGTCATATTGCCGGGATGGAAGGAGTAGGCCATGAGGATGAAGATGGTGGCCACCGGTACCAGCACTTTCCACCAGGTGGCGACGCTGTTGATGGCGATCACCCAGCGGATGGCCATGAAGTTCAGAGCGACCACTAGGCCCAACATGACTAGAGCGCAAAGGGTACCTTTGGGGGTAAGTAGACCCGCGTTGTCCAGAAACCCGGGCCACAGGGTATTGGTGTAGGTCAGTACGGCAATGACTTCTACTGGGGGCACGGACACGAAAGCCAGGAACAGGACCCAGCTCCAGATTTTTCCCAGCATGTCGCCGTGGCTCACGTGCACCATATGCACGAGCGCCCCGGAGTTGGGGAACATGGTGGCGAGTTCTGCGAACACGAAGGCCAGGAACAGTACAGCTGTCGCGCCGATGGTCCAGGAGATCATGCTGAAGGGGCCGGCCTGCATGGAGGCGCTTAGGGCGCCGAACAGCCAGCCCGAGCCGATGATGCTGCCGAGGCTGGCGTACAGGAGCCCGATCACTCCCGCTTCACGCCTGACCTTGTTGGGAACTGCCATGAGAACTCCCGCTGGTTGATTTGATAGTGGTCCCGGCTCACGGAGCGCTTAGGGACCGGGGGATATTAGACGGTCCGCCTGGCCGCCACAACCGCAGAACTCAGTGCAGACGCCGCTCGTCCCCGTCGGGTGCCGTACGGGTGAGGCGCAGGGCATCGGGGGTCACGGCTGAACCGCCGCCCAGGATGGTGACGCCTTCCGGGTGATCGAACTGCACCGAGATCACGCGCCGGCCGGCGAGCGTGGCGCGACCCTGCCAGCGATCCTGGCCCGTGCCACTGAACTCAAAGGCATACACGCGGGTAAATTCCGGCCAGCCGTGTCCGCTGCGGCCGAGCGAGAGACGGGTCAACGCCACGCTCTCATCCAGAAACTGCACCCTGAGTTCGCGGCAGATCCGCGCGCAGGTCTCGAGCATGCGCTCGCGGGCCCTCAGACTGTCGTTCCAGAACCAGGCTCCGACCGCGGTGAGCGCCAGGAGGGCGAGGGCTATCCAGGTGCCGCCGTCGATGTACATGCTCAAGCTGCTCCCAGGCTCACACGGTTTCGTCCTGCATGCTTGGCGTCGTAGAGCGCCTGGTCAGCGGCCTTGAGCACCGTCCAGGGCTCGTCACGTCCGTCACTTCGCTCGGCGGCGCCGATGCTCACGGTGATGGACAGCATATCGGCATCCGCAATCGGGTCTGTGCCGTCACCGCGTCGCTCGCGCCGGCGCAGGTCAAAGCGGCAGGATTCGATGTCGGCACGCAATCGCTCCAGTTCATCCCGTACCTCCACGAGCGTGCGGCCGGCGTACAGCAGACAGAACTCCTCGCCGCCATAGCGGAAGGGTTTGCCCGCGAGCGCCGGTTGCAGCAGGCGTGAGGCCACGAAGCGCAGCACCTGGTCGCCCACGTCGTGACCGTAGCGGTCGTTGAAATGCTTGAAATGGTCCACGTCCACCATGGCGATGGCGTAGCGCTTCCCGAGCTGGCGCAACTGTTCTTCCAGCGCCCGCCGGCCCGGCAGCCCCGTCAACTCGTCCAGGTAGGCCATGCTCCAGGATTCCTGCACCACCGCGTAGCCGAAGGCGAGACCGGTCGCGGCCATGAACGGCGCCACGGCCGCCAGCTGCGCGAGATGCAGCAGGGGGACCGCCGCGGCCACCGCGGCGAAGAACGCGGCGGTCTCGGCGCTGTGACGCCGCAGCAGCCTGTCGTTGAGCCATAGCAGTCCCAGCACCAGCACCAGCAGGCCCGGCTGGGTGAGACGTGTGAAGCCGGAGAGCCCCAGGTGTATGAACTCGACGTGCAGGGCCTGCGCCAGCTTCAGGCTTGGGAAAGCCGCCATGCCCCAGAGCGCCATGAGTTCGGCAGCCAGGACCGCGAACCACAGGCTGCCGTAGCGGCTGAAGACTCCACGTTCCGGGATGGAGGCGAACACGATGAGGTCGAGAGGCAACAGCAGGCTCAGGGCTCCGCTCAGGGAGGCACGCACTATGGTATCGGCGATCCGGGTGAGCGCAAACAGCCCCAAGTAGGCCGACAGCAGGGCGAACAGGGCGAAGAACATGCGGCTGCGGTTGAATTGGGCGCTCAAGCCCATCGCCGCCAGCAGGATCGCCGCGGCGCTGAGCTCCATCGCCATCTGTCCCGCTGGCGGAAAAGCATGGCCTGCCAGCAGGGCGGCGGCACCGAACAGGACTATCTCGGGCAACAGCGTGTACAGCACGCCGACGATGATTTTCATGGGTGTATCCGCGCCGCGCTATGAGCAGGGCGGGCAGCGTGCCGCCGCCTCAGCCCTGTACCTGCATGCGGTCGTGGACCTCGTGCACCCCGGGGACGTACCAGCAGTCGTAGATCGCCATGCGGCGTTGCTCGTCGCTATGCACGGAGCCGCTCAGAAACACCGCGCGACCGCGGGTCTGCACACCGATGGTCTCGGCGTGCAGCAGCGGGTCCTTCTCCAGCACCATGCGTACCGCGTCGGAGATTTCGTCGTCATTGTCCTTCTCGGCGGGCTGCACCCGGACGTGGTTGTGGACGTCGCAGCTGCCAGGCACCCACCAGGCGATGACCTCCGCCAGGCGCCTGTGGGAGAGGCTGCTCACCTGGCCGCCCAGGCGCACCACGCAGCCCTGCACCTCGATGGCGATCCAGTCTCGCCCGGAGTCATCGGTCTTGTTGGGGTGGATGGCGATGTCGCGGAACGCCGGTTCCTGGGACAAGGCGCCCACCAGTGCGTCCAACAGCGCCTTGCCGGTACGCCGTTCCCCGGGCCGGAGCTTCAGGTGGTCCTCGATGTCATGGAGACCTGATAGCTGCATGGCGATACGCCGTGCCTTGCGCTTGACGATGATGTTGGCCACTTCGCCTTCGAGCCTGAGACTGTCATGATAGGTGACGTGGATGGGAGATTCGTGCAGATTGATGTCCGGATCGTTCTCGAGGGCCGCGAGCAGCGCGGCGACCAGGTCTTTCTGCGGCATGTGTCCACCTTGCCCGTCGGGGGAGGGCCTGCGTATAAGGTTGAGCCCAGGCGGCGGAGTTGGCAAGGGGGCGATACGCTTTGAAACACCGGACAAATGACAAATCACGCCACGACGTGCGACCTGCGCTGCGTCACCTCCGGCGTGTCGATCCAAGGCTGTCACGCGTGATTACCGAGGTGGGTCCCTGCCGGCTGGAATTCACTCCCATGAGGAGTCCGTTCCACACACTGATGCGCTCCATCACCTATCAACAGCTTTCGGGCAAAGCTGCGGCCACCATCCTCGCTCGGGTGGAGGCCCTTTTCCCCGCCGAGAGGGGCGCGACGCCTGAGCTCATGTTGGAACTTCCGGACGCGGCGTTGCGCGGTGCAGGACTGTCGCGGAACAAGCTTCTGGCGCTCAAGGATCTCGCAGCCAAGACCCTGGATGGGACGGTCCCCAACCTGCGGGTACTAAAGCGCTTACCCGACGAAGACGTGATCGAGCGCCTCACGGAGGTGCACGGCGTGGGCCGCTGGACCGTGGAGATGCTGCTGATCTTTACCCTGGGAA
>DATGHI010000235.1:0-2547 GCA_035308065.1 Gammaproteobacteria bacterium
GGGCTAAAACGACAGCGTTCCAGATCAGAAAGGCCCCGCGAGGGGCCTTTCTTTTTATCCCTCTAACAAAGCCGATTCAAAAGCGTCGCGAGCGAAGGCAGGACGAGGCGTGGGAGGGGAGCAACCGGAGCGTACTCCGACTGTACGTGAGGGTTCGCCGCACGCGGCGAACGAGCGAACAATTGTTCGCTCCGGACCGCCAGCGTGGCTAGGCGGGCGAGCCTCGCACTCGCCGCTCCCGCACATCCCTGTGCTCCGCGGCACGTACGCATCCTGCTACAGACGAAGCCATGTCAAGCGCAACAGGTTTTGGAATGATTTCGCGGGCGGCACTCATCGTTAATCCGGAAGCAGGCAAGGGTCTCGGCCGCGAGATGGGTCCCGCCGTGGCCCGCTATCTCCAGGAGCTGGGACTGCCGGTAGAGGTGCAGAACAGCACCGGGCCCGGCGACGTGCGACGCAAACTGCGCGCGGCCATGGCGGAGGGGCCGCGGGTGGTGATCGTCGCGGGCGGCGACGGCACGGTGCACGAGGCGGTGAATGGCTGGATGGAGGCCGGCGGCGGCGCCCCCCTGGCGGTGGTGCCGGTGGGCACCGGCAACGACTTCGTGAAGATGCTGGACGCGAGCCACGACTGGCGCGAGGCCTGCTGGCGTGCGGCCCGGGGCGAGACCCGCCTCGTGGACGTAGGAAAATGTAACGACTTCTACTTCGCGAACGGGCTCGGCATCGGCTTCGACGCCCAGGTGGCGCTGGAAGCGAACCACATCGACTGGATCCGAGGCAACGCCGTCTACGGCGTGGCGCTCGCCAAGATCCTGGCGCTGAAGCACTCGCGGCCGTGGGTGAAGGTTGAGCACGACGGCCAGCGCTTCGAGACCGACATCACCCTGCTCACCATCAACAACGGCAAGGTGGAAGGCGGCGCGTTCGTGATGGCGCCGGACGCGGAGATCGACGACGGGCTGTTCGACGTGGTGGTGGCCAAGGGCATGGGGCGCCTGGGGATACTGCAGCTCCTGCCCCAGGTGCTGAAGGGCGAACACATGGCCCATCCCAAGGTGATGCAGTTCCGCACGGCGAAACTCTCGGTGGAATCGGAGACGCCGCTACCCATCCATGCCGACGGCGAGCTGACCTATAGCGGGGCGATGAAGCTGGAAATAGAGGTATTGCCGAGGATACTCGAGGTCGTTATCTAGCTCAGCCCTGTTTCGCCGACGGCCGAGCTTTCAGAGAGCCCATATAAATAGCTGCCAACGTAAGAACTGCCCCGGTCAATTCGATGGCGGTGAACCGCCGCCCGAAGAACACACTGTCCCAGATGAATGCACAGGCGGGCTGCAGGAGCAGCACCAAGCCCACTTGGGAAGCATTCACCTTCGCCATGCTGCTGGAGATCAGTACCCAGCCCAGCACCTGGGGCACGAGCCCATAAAGCAGCAACCAGAACGCGTCGCTCCAGGCCGGGATCGCGAACGACACCCCTTCCGCCAGCATGGAGACGGCCAGCATGCCGGCGGTGGCGAAGGACACCACGGTGATGGCGGCGTAGGCGGAGCCGCCGGCCCCGCCGTCGCGGAAGCTGCGCAGGGCCAAGAGATAACCCGCGTAACTCACGGCCGCCAGCAGCGCCAGGACCACGCCGTAACGGTAGAGCGGCGAGAGGTGAGCCCAGTCCGCCCCGACGAGCAGCGCCAGCCCGGCCATGGCGAGCACGATGGCCGCCCATTGGAACGCGGTGAGGTGTTCCTTGAGGAACAGCACCCCCACCGCCGCCAGCACGAACACCTGGAAGTTGGCGAGCAGGGTCGCGACACCGGGACCCACGTAGAGGATGCTGCGGTGCCAGAGGAAGAGGTCCAGGGCGAAGAACAGCGCTGCCAGGCAGAGAACAAGGAAGGCGCGGCGCGAAAGCGCCAGGCGCTCGCGCCTAAGCAGCATCACCCCGAGCAGGATCAGGCCGCCGAAGAACACACGGTAGAAGCCGCTGGCCGTGGGCGGCACGTGCACCAGCTTCACGAACACCGCGGAGAAGCTGATGGCGATTGCGCCCAAAACTAACTGAAGCATGCTTACTCACGCTCAACGTAATTGAGCGCGAAAGCTTAACATGCCTTTATCTTTCGACTGCGCTGACAAAAGGATGCTCAAAAGCGTAGCGGCCCCTCTCGCACATCCATGTGCTCCGCGGCATAAGACCATCCATGGTCAAAAGCGATGGCAGAACGAGGCGTGGGAGACGAGCAACCGGAGCGTACTCTTTTAGTACGTGAGGATTGCGAGCCGGACCACAACGAAGTTATGCCGAGCGCAGCAGCTTTTGAGCCGAGCTCAATGAGTTAAAGCAGATTCCAATTCTGCGAAAGTGTAGGCGATGCCGCTGGTCTCGACGGGCATACCGAGCTGACGGCTGATGCGGGTAGCAGAGAAGATGCCACGGATCACGGCGCCCTTGCCGACGCGCTCCAGCACCAGCGCGTGCTGGCGGCCGGTGCGCTTCAGGGTCTGGATGATGTCGCCGATGCGTGCGTCCTGCACGTCGTG
>DATGHI010000236.1:0-2253 GCA_035308065.1 Gammaproteobacteria bacterium
ACCGAGAGTGCCGCCATGAAGCCCGATGCCAGGCCCACGAGCGCCACCCAGGATACGATCCCCCGGCTCGGCGGCAGCACTACCAGCACCCCTACGAAGCCGACGAGTATGGCCCAGCGAACCTTCACCGCCACCCGCTCCCGGAGTAACAGAAACCCCAGGAAGGGGACAAACAGCGTCGCCGTCTGGTTGAGCAGCATGGCCTCGGCGATATGCAGATGTCCCAGGGCGAAGAACAGGCAGTACATGGATAAGAGGCCGGTGCCGGCGCGCATGACGTGCAGGTGCATGCGCTCGCTCTTCAGGTGGGTCGGCGAAAGCTTCAACAGCCAGGGCATGAGGAACAGGAGCGAGAACAGGCTGCGCCAGAACACCAGCGCTGCATCCGGCAGGCGCGATGACAGATGGCGTATCAACACCGCCATGGTGGAGAAGGCGACGGCCGAGCCGATGATGTAGAGCGCGCCGCGGGTGGGATGGTCGGCGGCGTGGCGGGCATCCGCGTGCATGGCGGGTTATTATCCTCTTCCCTGAAGCGCCGCGGAAGCCGTGCATGCAAGAGGTCCTCAGTTTCGCCGAGATACACGCCGCCGCCGCGCGTATCGCTCCGTTCATACGGCGCACACCCGTGATGCGTTGTCCGGAGTTGGACTCCGAGACCGGCGCCGAAGTGTTCTTCAAGTGCGAGAACTTCCAGGAGATGGGTGCTTTCAAGCTACGCGGTGCCAGCAACGCAGTCATGAGCCTGACGAGCGAGGCGCTTGCGAAAGGCGTTGCCACCCATTCCTCTGGCAATCACGGCACGGCGCTGGCACTTGCGGCCCAGCGGCGCGGGGTACCTGCCTGTGTGGTGATGCCAGAGGACGCCAGCGCCTACAAACAGCGTGCGGTGGCGCAGTACGGCGCAAAAATCATCCACTGCGAGCCCACACAGGCCGGCCGCGAAGCGGCCTTAGCTGAATACGTGGCCTTGAGCGGCGCCACTGTGGTGCACCCCTACAACGACCGGGCAGTGATGGCGGGGCAAGGGACCGCAGCGCTGGAGCTGCACGAAGAGGTGCCCGGTCTCGACGTGGTGATCGCGCCCCTGGGCGGCGGTGGACTGCTCTCGGGCACGGCGGTGGCGACTCGGGCCTTGAGGCCCGGCACGCAAGTCTTGGGTGCCGAGCCTTTGGGCGCGGACGATGGCTGGCGCTCGCTACAGGCGGGGCACATAGTGCCCGTGGCCCATCCGGATACCGTGGCCGACGGCTTGCGCGCCACGATCGGACCCCTCACCTTCGCAGTGCTGCGTGCCGAGATCGACGCCGTGATACGGGTGGACGATCCGGCCATCCTCGAGGCCATGCGCTTCGTCTGGGAACGGATGAAGATCGTAATCGAGCCGTCCGCGGCGCTGCCGGTGGCGGTACTGCGCCGCGGCCTCACGGAGGTGCGCGGCCGGCGGGTTGGTATTATCCTGAGCGGCGGCAATGTGGACCTGGATCATCTTTCCTGGAGCGTCAAATGAAGAGGCAGCGCATCGGTTTCATCCTTTCACTCGCGGTGTGCTCCCTGATGGGCACGGTGATGGCAGCAGACAAGCCCTTGGATGTGCGCGACCTTATGACCGCGTCCCAGTTCCACCAGACGGGCCTCGACACGCTCAATCCAGAACAATTGGCGGCATTCAACGCCTGGCTCGCGGATTACGGCCATCCGGCCGCGGCACCCGCCGCCGCCACGAAGCCTGCCCCCGCGGCGACGACCCATGCCGACGCCGGTTTCGGCGCGGAGATGGTGTCTGCCGGAGCGCGTGACGAGCCCGACCGCATTGAGACGCGCGTCGTCGGCACCTTTACCGGTTGGAAGGGCGGCACGGTATTCACGTTCGAGAATGGCCAGACCTGGGTGCAATCCGGCCCAGGCGATTTCGAGACCCGTCTTGATAACCCCACGGTGGTCATCAAGCGGCTCACCTTTGGCTATCTCCTGACCCTGCCGGGACAGGGCGCCACGGTCTTCGTCAAACGCGTCCACTGATATCCGCACAGGAGCTGGCCGCATGCGCGTCATTCGTTTCTTTTCCGTCTTGGCGCTTTCCTTCGCGATCACATCACCCGTCTGGGCGGACGACGCGGACGCCGTGCTGGGCCAGTGGGTCACGGCAGACGGCAAGGCACGGGTTGAGATCGTGAAGGATGGCGACGTCTACGACGGGCGCATCGTGTGGCTGAAGGAGCCGCTGTATCCCACGGGCGACAAAGATCACAT
>DATGHI010000237.1:0-2718 GCA_035308065.1 Gammaproteobacteria bacterium
TGCCCATCCTGTAGGGCGATGCCATAAAATAGCACGATGCGCTCGACCCCCCAGTTCACATGAACCCCCTGTCGCTGGTCTTCATCGCCGCACTCTCCGCGAGCTTGCTGCTGCGCCTGTGGCTCTCATGGCGCCAGATCCGGCATGTGATCGGTCACCGCGACGCGGTGCCGGCCCCCTTCGCAGAGGACGTCGCCCCGGCGGAACACCACAAGGCCGCGGATTACACCGTGGCCAAGAGCCGCTTCGCGCTCTTCGGCATGGTGCTGGACTTCGCCTTGGTGCTGATCTGGACCCTGGGAGGGGGCCTCGCCACCCTCGACGACGCCTGGCGCCGTGCCCACCTGGACGCCCTCACCACCGGTGTGCTGGTCATCGGCAGCTTCACATTGGTGAACGCCCTCATCGCCCTGCCGCTGGGCGCCTACTCCACCTTCGGCATCGAAGCGGACTTCGGCTTCAACCGCACCACTCTCAAGACCTACCTCTTCGACATCCTCAAGGCTCTGCTCTTGTCCATATTGCTGGGGGTACCGCTCCTCTACGCCGCCCTCGCGCTCATGGCGAAGGCCGGCGAACACTGGTGGGTATACGTCTGGGCCCTGTGGTTCGGCTTCAGCTTGTTCCTCACCTGGGCCTATCCGCGTTTCATCGCGCCGCTGTTCAACAAATTTGCCCCGCTCGATGACGCCTCCCTCAAAGCGCGCATCGAAGAACTGCTCGCGCGCTGCGGCTTCGCCAGCAAGGGTGTATTCGTCATGGATGGCTCGACCCGCTCCGCCCACGGCAACGCATACTTCACCGGCTTCGGGGCCAACAAGCGCATCGTGTTCTTCGACACTCTCATGGACAAGCTGGAGCCCGTGGAGATCGAAGCGGTGCTCGCCCATGAACTGGGCCATTTCCGACTGAAGCATGTGCTGCAGCGGCTCGCGCTCACGGCGGTGCTGGGGCTCGCCGGTCTGGCGCTGCTCGGTTGGCTCTCCGAGCAAGACTGGTTCTATGTGGGCCTCGGCGTGCCGGCGCCATCCGATTACACGGCGCTCATCCTGTTCGCACTGCTGCTACCGCCCTTCCTGTTCGTGCTCGAACCGCTGGCCTCCGCCTGGTCGCGCAGGCACGAGTTCGAGGCGGACGCGTATGCGCGCAAACAGGTGGACGGTGCCGCCCTGGTGCGTGCCCTGGTGAAGCTCTACCGCGACAATGCCACCACCCTCACTCCCGACCCGCTGCACTCCGCGTTCTACGACTCTCATCCCCCCGCCCTGCGCCGCATCGCCCGACTGCAAGCTCCCGCCGATGCCTCGCACTAGGCCATGAACGAGGCCAGTGCACGGCGCGAAGCCCGGGTGGTGGCAGGCCACGGACGCCGTTACGTTGTCGAAACTGCCGAAGGTAAGCGTCTCATCTGCCTCACCGCCGGCCGCGACGTCATGCCGGTGTGCGGCGACCGGGTCAACATCGAGGACAGCGTCACAGATCCACGCATCCTGGAAGTGCTGCCGCGCAGTTCCTTGTTCAGCAAAGCCGACAACCGCGGCCGTGCCGTGCCTCTCGCGGCGAACCTGGACCGGGTGTTGGTAACCGTCGCGGTGCTTCCGGAACCGGATGCCTTTCTCACCGATAAGTACCTGGCATCCATCGCCGGCATGGGAATCGAAGCCGGCATTGTCTTCAATAAGCTCGACCTTGCTGACGCGGAACAGGCGATAAGCGCTGCCCGCCTCGATTACTTCGAGGCCATCGGCTACTCCGTATTCCGGGTGAGCGTCCGCACCGGCGCGAGCATGATCGCACTCCGGCATGCTCTGGAAGGCCGGTACAGCCTGCTGGTGGGCCAATCCGGCGTAGGCAAATCCTCCTTGCTGAATGCACTGGCGCCCGAGGCTAGGCACCGCATCGATGAACTCTCCGCCGCCACCGACGAGGGCCGCCACACCACCAGCGCCACTACCCAGCATCCGCTCGCAGGCGGCGGTGCGCTGCTGGATTCGCCGGGCGTGCGGGACCTCCTGCTCACCAACCGCGACCCCCAGAGCGTCGCGGCCCTGTTCGTGGAATTTCCCCCACGCGCGGCGGAGTGCCGCTTCAAGGACTGCCTGCACCTGCAGGAGCCGGGCTGTGCGGTCAAGGCAGCGGTGGAGAGCGGCGGGATAGCCGAGAGCCGTTACATCAGCTATCAGCGGCTGGTGAAGACGATGCAGCAAGCAAAGGAAAGGCAGTACGACTGATTATTATCCTGGAGGCCAGCTGATGCGCCGGCCTCCCAACAAATGCATGTGGATGTGGAATACCGTCTGACCACCGTCAGCATTGCAGTTCATCACCAGCCGGTAACCCGGGGCGGCGATGCCTTCCTGCTTGGCGATCTTCTGTGCCGCCAGCAGCATCTCCCCCATGAGACCCGCGTCTTCCGCTGGCACATCGTTAAGGGTGCCAATATGCTTGCGCGGCACTATCAGGACGTGCACTGGCGCCTGGGGGTTGATGTCGCGGAATGCGATCAGGGACGGCGCCTCCAGCACCATGTTGGGCTTGATCTCGCCGGCCACCATCTTGCAGAAGGGGCAATCTTGCATGGCAGCGTTCCTCACTTTGGGACCGCGAACACGTCGAAGTGCTCCCGACCCGTCAGCACGTGTTCTTCGAGCGGCGGTGGCTTGAAAGCGTAGAGGGGCTCCTTGGGCTTCATCGCACGTCCTGGCGGCCGCTGAAGGC
>DATGHI010000238.1:0-2047 GCA_035308065.1 Gammaproteobacteria bacterium
GACGCCGCCTTCGCCGAGGCCCGGCGCCTCTCTTATGCCTGGACCGGAAATTGAACTGCGGCCCCTGGAAGTCCGCCCTTATCTTTCCCACTCCCTTTCCGTCACCCCGGCCTTGAGCTGCATCCAGCCCCTTTTCAGTCATTCCAGCGATTTTTATTCCGTCATTCCCGCGAAGGCGGGAACCCAGTCCAACTCAGCCACCCATCATTTTCTAAAGGTGTGGTCTTATCGAATTCAGTCCCGTCTGTCCGATATTCTTCTCATGAAGATTACTCAGCGCTTCTTTTTCTAGCTGGGTGTAAAGCCCGTACTGCTCCGGGTCTCTTGTCAGTAACTAGCCCCCAGCCCACCCCAGCGAGAGCTTGCGCGCTTCGGCGAAAGCCTTGTCCGGCAGCACCGTGCCCATGGCCATCGCCGCCACCAGCGCCTCGTTGTCCCGCGCGCGAAGGATGCGCCACGCCGCCCCCACATCCTGAGCTAGCTGGGCCAAGAGCGCCTTCTCGTCCGAGCCGAAGTGTTCCCCCGCCCGGTTCTTCACCACGATCAGGCCCCGCAGGTTGCCGAGCACCAGCATCGGGAACACGCATCCGTCGGCCCCGAGCACGCTCGTGAGCCCTTGCAGCTCCGTGGCCTGGCCCTCGGCTCGGAGCGCCACTGCCGCGTCTTCGTTGTTGCCGAGTTCCGCCGGGAAGTCACCCTCTCCAGCCTGCCGCAGCCGCTTGAACCCTTCGCTCTCCGCCGAATAGACCGCCACCGCCGGCGTGCCCGTGTGCCGCGCCACTTCCCGCACCGTCGCCTCCAATAGATCGGCGGCCTTGTCGATGTGACCCGCCCGTTTCCCGAAGGCGCGGAGCGCTCTCTCCGCCTGGTACTTCTTGCGGAAGAACACCTGCTCCACCACCTTGTCCATGAAGCCGCGCACCTTGCCGAGCACGATGCCGAGCGAGAGCGGCACCACTACCTGCAACAGCAGCCCTGCCCCCGGCGGCAGCGCCAGCCTGAGCGCGAAGCTGTTCACCGCGGCCACCACGCCCACCACCAGCGCCGTCATGCTGCCGTACACCAGCGTGCGGTCGATGACCACCGACACGTCCACCACTCGGTGGCGCAGGAGGGCGTACGCCATGGCGATGAAAGTGAGTGCGTAAAGCACGATTGCGGCTACTGAGGAGAGAAGGTAGCCCGGCGGTACCGTGTTGGTCAGCGTCACCGACGCCACCAGCAAGAGGCCGCTCACGATAGCCCAGCGCAGCCGCGCCCGTGCGGCGGCTTCCACGCGTTGGTATCCCATCGCCAGCATCAGTACGGGGATGAGGTACACCCAGGAATAGATGAGCTGGTACTGCGAAAGCATGTATGCCGCGTTTCCCGTGGCCGCGAACCATGCTGGCCCGAACACGTGTGGTGCACTGCCGACCGCCAGCAGCACGAAGAACACTGCCCGGAACCCTGAGCGTTGCCGTGCCGTCAGCGAGTGCCGGACTAACGCCTCCGCCATCACGTAGAACCCGACCCGCGCCAGCACGTAACAAAACTGCCCCGCGCTCGCCACCGTGACGCCGACGACTCCTTCCATGGGGTACCCCGCCAGAGCCGTACCGATGATGTAGGCCGCGGTCCACGCGGCCATCCCATAGGCGGCCGCGTTTCGGCCGCGCCATAGAAGGATGAGGGCGATGATGCCCATGATGAGCGTGGTGATGCCTGAGATGCCCAACTGCAGTAGATCCCAGCCCGCCAAGGTGAAACCGCGGATCGTGACCGGCACACCGACCGTCGTGCCGTTTCGCTGCACCGCCAGATCATAGACACGACCCTCCGGCAGGCGCCCCAGCATGATGTCGATGCTGAGCGCCTCCCGCGTCGCTGCATCGAGTTCGGCGAGCTTGATTGGGTCGCCGTCCTTGAGCCCCTCGGGCAGCGCCTGCTCCTCGTAGGGATGCACGATCATGGTCTGCGCATCCGCGATCTTCACCCGCAGTGGAACCTCGGTGAGAAAGCTGAAACCGCTCGCGACCGCCAAGGTGGTCGACACCAAGACCACAAC
>DATGHI010000239.1:0-2315 GCA_035308065.1 Gammaproteobacteria bacterium
CGGGAGGAGCCTGCAGATGAGCCGCTCCGGGGTGTCCTCGGAGAACGGCACCACCCAGTCCACGCTGGACAGCGCCGCCAGCACCCGCATGCGGTTCGCCACAGTGTTCACGGGGCGCGAGGGGCCTTTGAGGCGCTGCACCGAGGCGTCGTCGTTCACCGCGACGATCAGCCGGTCGCCCATATGCCGTGCCTGCTCCAGATAGCTGACGTGCCCCACGTGCAGGATGTCGAACACGCCGTTGGTCATGACGATGCGCTCGCCCTGGCTCCTGGCATGAGCCACGGCATCGGCGACCGTGGCTTCGTCCAGCACCCCGCTGCCGCTGCGGCTGTGGGCCGCGAGGCGCAGTTCCGTCGAGGTGACGCTGGCGGCGCCGAGCTTGCCCACCACGATGCCGGCGGCCAGGTTCGAGAGTGCCGCCGCGCGGGCGAAATCGAGGCCGGCGCCGATCCCCGCCGCCAGCACTGCGATCACGGTGTCGCCGGCGCCGGTGACGTCGGAGACCTCCCGCGCCTGGGCGGGAAGATGCAGCGGCGGCTTGCCGGCTTCCAGCAGCGTCATGCCGTGCTCGCTGCGGGTCACTAGGAGGGCCTTCAACCCCAACTCGTCCCGGAGCTTCTCGCCCTTGGCGACGAGGGCCCGCTCGTCGGGGCATTCGCCCACCACCGCTTCCAGTTCCGCCAGGTTCGGCGTGATGAGGGTCGCCCCCTTGTACTTGCCGAAGTCGCGGCCCTTGGGATCCACCAGCACCGGCTTGCCCGCGGTGCGGGCCGCGGCGATCAGGTCCTGCACCGCCGTGAGACTGCCCTTGCCGTAATCCGATAGGATCACCACCTGGGTGTCCTTGACCTCGGTCTTGAACGCGGGCAGCAACGGCGCGGAGTTGAAGCTGCCGAAGGTCTCCTCGAAATCCAGGCGGATCAGTTGCTGGTGGCGCGAGAGCACCCGCAACTTGGTGATGGTAGTTACATCTTTTAGCCGAATTAGACGGTTAGTAACGTGTCGCTTCTCTAAGCGATTCACAAGCGTATCGGCGAAAATATCATCACCGATAAAGCCGAGCACAGAGCAATGCGCCCCAAGACTCGTGAGGTTGACTGCGACGTTGCCAGCACCCCCAGGGCGATCGTCGCTGTCTTGTACGTGCACCACCGGCACCGGCGCCTCCGGCGAGATACGCTGCGTGGCACCGAACCAGTAGCGGTCCAGCATCACGTCGCCCGCCACCAGCACACGCACCCCATCGAACTGCGGAACGCTGATCTGCATGCAAACCCCGGAAACGCCGTGGAAAACCGCCGGGAATCATAGCATGCGTGGTGCGGCGCAATTATACTTCGCGGTGCATGAAGCACACGTTCCTCAGACCCCGCTACTGGCCCATCTGGCTGCTGCTCGGATTCGTCCGGCTGGCGATACTCCTGCCTTACCGCGCACAACTCGCCCTCGGCCGGGGCCTGGGCTGGTTATTGCGTCACGGCGCCCGGCGCCGCTGGCGTATCACCCTCGTGAACCTGGAACGCTGCTTCCCGGAGCTGGACCCAGGCCAGCGCGAGCGCCTGGCCCGTAGGCATTTCGACTCAATGGGCATGGCCTTCATCGAGATCGGCATGTGCTGGTGGGCGGACGCCAAGCGCCTGCGCAGGCTCGCGCACATCGAGGGCGTAGAGAACCTGCAAGCGGCCCGGGCCCAGGGCCGCGGCGTGATCCTGTTGAGCGCCCACTTCACCACCCTGGAAATCGGCGGGCGCCTGCTCGGCCTGTGCACCGACTTCCACCTCATGTACCGACCGAACCAGAACGCGCTCATCGAGGAAGTGATGCGCCGCAGCCGCGAGCGCCACTTCGACCGTGCCATCCCGCGCAACGATGTGCGCCTGATGCTGAAGAGCCTCAAGGACGGCAAGCCCGTGTGGTACGCCCCGGACCAGGGCTACCGTGGCAAGAACAGCGAGATGGTGCCGTTCTTCGGCATCCCCGCCCCCACCAACACCGCCACGTCACGCCTGGCACGCACCAGTGGCGCGCCGGTGGTGCCTTTCTTCGTGGAGCGGCTGCCCGGCGCCCAGGGCTATGCCCTCACGCTGGAACCGGCGCTCATGGATTTCCCCACGGATGACGTCGCCGCCGATGCGCTGCGCATCAACAAGCTGCTGGAGGAGCGAATCCGGCGCGTGCCGGAGCAATACCTCTGGAGCCACGATCGTTTCAAAGTGGTCCCGCGGGATTAAGGCCCGCGGGCTGGGGGTCAACCCCCTCCGCACTTCTTCCTGTCTTTCTTTCTCTTCTTGCCCATGCAGTTGCGCTTGCCT
>DATGHI010000240.1:0-2407 GCA_035308065.1 Gammaproteobacteria bacterium
CCTCACCAAGGCGAAGGATTGGGACGAGATCCTGGCCATGGTGGCGGCGGCGGTGAAGAAGGCGAAGCCGGGCCAGTGGATACTCGGCCGCGGCTGGCACCAGGAGAAATGGACCCATGCGCCGCAGCCCAACGTGGACGGATTCCCCTTCCATGCCAGCCTGGACGCGGTCTCGCCCGACAACCCGGTGATGCTCACCCATGCTAGCGGCCACGGTGTGTACGTGAACGCCGTGGTCCTGAAGAGGGTGGGGATCCAGAAAGGCACGCCGGACCCGGAGGGCGGGCAGATCGTGCGCGACGCCTCCGGCGAACCCGTGGGCTTCCTCCGGGACAACGCCATGAACCCGGTGTACCGGGCCTATGACGCGGCCATCCAGGCCCGCGGCGAGGCGGAGAACGTGGCGGAGCTTAGGAAAGCGGCACGGCTCGCGTCGGCGGATGCGGTGTCCAAGGGCATCACCAGCTTCGTGGACCAGGGGGAAAGCTTCGCAGTGCTGGACCAGCTGAAGCTCCTGGCGGGGGAGGGCGGCCTGCCGTTGCGCCTCTACGCCCAGGTGGACCCCACCAACTCGGACATGGGGCTCGCGGGCGCGGCCCAGTACCGGAAGTTCAATGCCCTGGAACAACTCAAGCGCTTCCTGCCGGACCATCGCATCGTGGGTTTTGCGGACGACCATTTCACGGTGCGGGCGGTGGGCGAGGTGTATTCCGACGGGGCGCTCGGCACCCACACCGCCTGGTTCCTGAAGCCCTATGACGACTTGCCGGGGAGCACGGGCGTCTCGGTGCTCGCGCCCAAGGACATCCGCGCCTGGGCGGATGCGGCGCTCGCCGCGGGCTACCAGGTGACTACCCACGCCATCGGGGACCGGGCCAACCGGGAAGTGCTGGACGTCTACCAGGCGGAGTTCGCGGCCCATCTGCAGGCCAAGGACCTGCGTTGGCGCATCGAGCACGCCCAGCATCTCGATGCCGCCGATATCCCGCGCTTCGGCAAGCTCGGGGTGATCGCCTCCATGCAGTCCATCCACGAATGTTCCGATGCGCCCTACGTGGTAAAGCGCCTGGGGGAGGAGCGGGCCAAGGACGGGGCCTACGTGTGGCGCTCGCTCATGGTTTCGGGCGCGATGATCGTGAACGGCACCGACGTACCGGTGGAGGACGAGGACCCCATCCCCAATTTCTACTGCGCTGTGACGCGCCGTTCCTTGAAGGACGGCGTGCCCTTCCACCCGGAGCAGGCCATGACCCGTGAGGAGGCGCTCAAGTCCTATACTTGGAACAACGCCTACGCGCTGTTCGCCGAGGACGACCTCGGTTCCTTGAGCCAGGGCATGCGCGCCGACATCACGGTGCTGTCCCAGGACATCATGACGGTGCCGGTGGACGCCATCCCCGCCACGAAAGTCGTCTACACATTGGTAGGTGGCAAGCTCGTGTATCGACGCCCCTGAACCGCCTTACACGGCGCTGGATTCCCGCATGAGGTGCTCGTAGAGCAGGCGGTAACGGTCGCCGCCGTGGATGCCGAACAGCGGGTCATTTACCTCTTTGATCTTGCCCGAGATCTCGGTCCAGTCGCGCGCCTTGAGCACCGCCAGGGCCTGGGGGAAGAGCAGGCGCTCCTCGATCTCCGAATGCTCGCGCTGCACCTGCAGGTAGCGGCGACCGCGTTCCAGCAGCCGGCTGGCGGCTTCGGTGAGCGGGCGGGGGCAGTCGAGCGCCGCCTCGATGAGTTCGTTTTCCAGGGTGTAGATCTCCCGGTGTTGGGCGCGCAGCTTCTCCACTTCCACCTTCCAGGACGGGTCGGCCGCCTCCAGTTTGTCGAAGATCAGGTCTTCCTTGGGATGGTGCACGTGACCCGGGAACTTGCGCATGTAATACAGCGCATTGGCCAGGAGCACGTAGTCGGCACTGCCCTGGGATTCGAGCCGGTCGAGCTGGTGTGCCACCAGCGCCAGCACGCTGCGCATGTTGGCATGCTCGCGCCGCAGCGCGTCGATGGGCGTGGATGCCACGGCTGTCATCGCGTTGCACTGCGTCTAGCCGTGGGAGGCAGGCGCAGGCCGCCGCTGCGCAGCAGCGCGAGATAGACGAAACCGCTGAACAGGATGTTCATGCCGACGATGAGGCCCAGTTCCCAGCCCGTGCTCCAGGGCGTGAGGGAAAGGATGAAGGCAGCGAACAGCAGCGTCAGGGCGCCGTCCGCCGTCATCCAGCGGTTGCCCGCAAGTCTCCGCAGCATATGGGCGGCCGTCAGCAGGAGTACCGCCTCGAGGGCGAACATGGCCGCCACGAAACGGGAGAGATCGGCGATGCCATAACCGGGGTGTTGGAGCAGGTAGATACCGCCGGTGATGTATACGATACCCACCGCGCAGCGCCAGTAGAACAGCTCGCTGTCG
>DATGHI010000241.1:0-15603 GCA_035308065.1 Gammaproteobacteria bacterium
AAGCTTGGAGACCGCTCTCGTCAATGCCGCGCGGCTGATGCAGGAGGGCGGCGCGAAGATGGTCAAGCTGGAGGGCAGCAGCGCCCAGGCCGAGATCATCGGCTGCCTCACGGACAACGGCGTGCCGGTGTGTGCCCATCTGGGTCTGCGGCCGCAACTGGTGCACAAACAGGGCGGTTTCCATGTCCAGGGCCGTGGCGCGGCTGCCGCCAGGCAGATGATCAAGGACGCGCAGCTCCTGGAGCAGGCGGGCGCCGATCTGATCCTGCTGGAACTCGTGCCCAGCGCACTCGCGGCCAAGATTACCGCCAACGTGAAGGTGCCGGTCATCGGCATCGGCGCAGGAGCCCGCGTGGACGGCCAGATCCTGGTGCTCTACGACATGCTGGACATCACGCCTGGGAAGCGCCCCAAGTTCGTCCGAAATTTCATGGAGGGCGCCAAGAGCCACCACGATGCGGTGGCCGCTTACGTCAAAGCGGTGCGCGATGGGAGTTATCCCGCTACGGAACACAGCTTCGATTGAAATATTAGCCATGGTTCATGGATGACCCGTGTGTTTCGGGCACTTCAGTGTCCAAAAGCGGAGCCGGACAATAACCACGTTTTAGTCCGGCGGCTTGAAAAATCCAGGACGGGCTTTTTCATGTACGAACTGGAGATCACGAGGTCTTACGAGTGATCGTCGAACATACAACCGCGGAACTCCGCAAGCGCATCAAGCGCTGGCGCGAGATGAACCAGCGCATCGCCCTGGTGCCCACCATGGGTAACCTACACGCGGGTCACATCGCACTCGTGAAGCAGGCCCACAAGCTCGCCGACCGCGTTGTGGTGAGCATTTTCGTGAATCCCCTGCAGTTCGGGCCGAAGGAGGACTTCGGTGCCTACCCGCGCACACCGGATGCCGACCGCTTACAGCTCGCCGTGGCGGGCACCGATCTCCTGTTCATCCCCGAGGTAGAGGAGGTTTATCCCGACGGCATGGACGCGGCGACGCGCGTCGAGGTGCCGGCACTGTCCAGTATCCTGGATGGCGCCTCGCGGCCCGGGCATTTTGTCGGCGTCTCCACCGTGGTCGTCAAGCTCTTCAACATGGTCCAGCCGGATCTGGCGATCTTCGGCGAGAAGGATTATCAGCAGCTGCTGGTGATCCGGCGCATGACTGCCGATCTCTGCCTGCCCATCGAGATCGTCGGCCACCCCACCGTGCGCGAGCTGGACGGCCTCGCCCTGAGTTCTCGCAACCAGTACCTGACCAAGGTGGAGCGCGCCCAGGCATCGCTCCTGCAACGCGTGCTGCGCCAGACTGCCTATGCCCTGCGCGACGGCAGCCGCGATTTCAACGCATTGCAGAAGCAGGCCGTCGGCCAGCTCGCCGCCGACGGCTTCAAGCCCGATTACGTGGAGATCCGCCAGGCCGAGACCCTCGCCGCACCTACGGCGGATGACGCGCGTTTTGTGGTATTGGGCGCCGCTTGGCTCGGCAAGGCGCGGCTTATCGACAATGTGCCCCTGGACGTGCGTGCCCCCGAGGAGCGCACCGTCGTCTTGAGCCGCCCCGAGACCGTCGGGTAAGATACGCCCAAGCGCCTATCCCTCCCGCGGAATCCCCCATGCACGTGACCCTGCTCAAGGCGAAACTCCACCGCGCCCGCGTGACCCATGCGGAGCTTGACTACGAAGGCTCCTGCGCCATCGACAGCCAGATCCTGGACGCCGCCGGCATGCTCGACTACGAGCAGATCCAGATCTACAACGTCACCAACGGCGAGCGCTTCACCACCTATGCCATGCGCGCCGAAGCGGGCTCCGGCATCATCTCCATCAACGGCGCTGCCGCCCATCGCGCCAAGCCGGGCGACCGCATCATCATCTGTGCCTACTGCCAGGTGAGTTCCGCCGAGGCCATGAACCACAAGCCGCGGCTCATCTACCTCAACGAACACAACCACATCACCCGTACTTCCAACGCCATTCCGGTTCAGGCTGCATAAGCTCGCCTTCCGCCTCGAAGGCTCCGCCGATGACAAGCATGGTCGCGGCGGGTTAAGTTAAGGGCCATGTCTTCCATCACCCATTCCAGCGCCTGGAAGCAGCTCGTCCGGCACAAGGCGAAACTGCGCCACGCCCTGGCCGAGGGCCGGCTTTGGGACGACGCGCGGCGGGTCAAGGCTTTCTCCATCGACTTGCCCGGCCTCTACGCGGACTATTCCCGCAATCTCATCACCGCCGAGACCCTCAAGTTTCTGACCCGATTGGCCGTGACGGCCAAGCTCACGGATTGGCGCAAGCGCTTGTTCGAGGGCGGCTTGGTGAACGACACCGAGGGCCGTGCGGCCCTGCATACGCTGCTGCGCGCCGACGGAGAGGGCGTCCCGGCAGGGCTCAAATCCCAGGCTTCCGAAGTACGGGATGGCCTCGCGCGCATGCGTGCCTTCACCGAAGAGTTGCACGCTTCCGGACGCTATACCGATGTGGTGAACATCGGTATCGGCGGCTCCCATCTTGGTCCCGAACTGGTGGTGGAAGCGCTGAAGCCCCTCGAAGGCCCGCGATTGCGTGCCCATTTCCTCTCCAACGTAGATCCCATGCATGCCCGGCGCGTGCTGAATCCCCTGGATCCCAAGCGCACGCTCGTCATCGTCACCTCCAAGACATTCACCACCCAGGAGACCCTGGCCAATGCCCGTGTCGCCCGCGAGTGGCTGGTGCAGGACCTGGGGGAGGGCGCGGTGGCGGAACACTTCGCCGCCGTATCCGCGGCGCCGGGCAAGGCACGGGAATTCGGCCTGCGCCCCGAGCGCGTCTTCGCGTTCTGGGACTGGGTGGGCGGACGCTACTCCCTCTGGTCCGCCGTGGGTCTGCCCATCGCCTTGAGCTTCGGCTTCGACACGTTCGAGGCCCTGTTGCGCGGCGCCGCGCGCATGGACCGGCATTTCCTCAAGGCGCCGCTGGACCGCAACCTTCCGGTGGTACTGGCGCTTATCGGCATCTGGTATGCCAACTTCTGGCGTGCCTCGAGCCGCGCCGTCGTCCCTTACCGCCAAGACCTACGCCTGCTGGTGCCCTATCTGCAGCAGCTGGAGATGGAGAGCAATGGCAAGCGCGTCAACCGCAAGGGCCGGCCGGTCAAGTACGCCACCGCACCCATGGTTTGGGGCGATGTGGGCACCAACGGCCAGCATGCGTTCTTCCAGCACCTGCACCAGGGCACCCAGCTCATCCCCGTGGATTTCGTCGCCGTGCTGGAGGAGGAGAGCGGCAACCGGCGGCACCAGGCCATGCTGCTCGCGAACTGTTACGCTCAGGCGGAGGCGCTGCTTCGCGGCCGTAGCCTCAAGCAGGCGCGCCGCGACGGGCACGGCGCACTCGCACCCCACAAGACCTTCCCCGGGAGGCGTCCCAGCAATCTCATTATCCTGAAGCGCCTGGATGCCGAGACGCTCGGCATGTTGCTGGCGCTTTACGAGCACCGAACCTTCGTCCAGGCCTGCATTTGGGACATCAACCCTTTCGACCAGATGGGCGTGGAGTTGGGCAAGAAACTGGCGGAGGGCGTGTTGCTCGCTCTCGAGAGCGGCGACACGACTTCCCTCAGGGATCCGGCCACCCGCGCCGCGGTGCGGCGCTTCCATCATGATTGAAGCCGGCGCTTCTCCGGCTCAATTCAAGCAGAGCGGTTACACAGTGCTACGCCAGGCGGTCTCGCCTGCCAGCGCGCAACTCATGACCACCTACGCGCTTCTCCAGCAGCAGTGGCCCGGTTATTACCAATTGGAAGACGTGTTCCGTGCCGCCCATGGGCGCTATGCCGATGCCATGAGCGAGACCCTGCTGCTGGAACTCAAGCCCGCTATGGAGCGGGCCACCGCCTTGAGCCTGCTGCCCTGTTATTCCTACTTGCGCGTCTACGGGCCTGGCGCGGTCCTGCCCAAGCATCTCGACCGGCCTTCCTGCGAGATCAGCGCTTCCCTGTCGTTGGGGTTCCAAGCGCCATCACTATGGCCTCTGTGCGTCCATGCCGACGGCCAGGATAAACCTATCGGGCTCGCTCCGGGAGACATGCTGGTCTACCGCGGCGCCGACGTACCCCATTGGCGCGAACCCTTCGCCGGCGACTGGTGTGTGCAGGTGTTTCTGCACTACGTGGATGCGCGCGGCAACTACACCGACTTCAAGTTCGACGGCCGCGAGCGCATCGGCCCTTTCGACAAGGCAACCATGCAGCGGCATTTCCAGCGGGAAGCGAGCTACGGCCGCGACGAGGCACTGGTATCGGTGCCGCCGGATTCACCCTGTCCATGCAACAGCGGCAAGCTCTTCAAAGACTGCCACAGCAGGAATACTTGATAAAACCTGCTGCGCTCGGCATAGCTTCATTGCGGTCCGGCTCGCAATCCTCACGTACACTAAGAGTACGCTCCGGTTGCTCGCCTCCCGCGCCTCGCTCTGCCTTCGCTCGCGACGGTTTTATCATGTATTCCAGGTCACTTGGATATGGAGTATGAACAAGTCTCAATTTTCCAAGAATTTAAATAAGCGCATTCGGATAAGGCCGATCGCACGCGACTTGACAAGTATAAGAATGAAAAAAGCTCTTCCATATATGGATATAGAGCAGCCAGATGATTTTTGGATGATTCAGAAAATTGAGGAAAATAGTGCTGACTTTCACAACTTAAGAACAATGCAAGTCGCAATTATTAGTTACGATCAAATAATCGAATATATGCATGATCCGCAAACCACTCGTCGACAGGCCGATGGTTTTGAATACGGGTTTGTACGGCTAAAGGTACAGATTTTCATTCATGGATTAGATATAACGTCTGAACCTATAGACGCTCAGACAAGACAGAGAATAGAAGAAGAATTATTGTCTTTGTTGAGCAAATAATTCTCTAATTCTTGCTAGTTATGATTTATGTTGTTTGAGCGCCCAGCTCACGTGCTCCCGCACCAATTCCGAAGGGTGTGATTCCCGGCTCCTGAGCGCCGCCACTACCTCATCCGAGGTAGGCGCGTTACCCAGTGCCACGGCGATGTTTCGGAGCCAGCCTTCGTAGCCCGTGCGGCGGATGGCACTACCCTCCGTTCGCTTCAGGAATTCCGCCTCCGTCCAGGCGAACAGTTCCGTGAGCTCTGGCCCATCGAGCGCGGTGCGGGGCTTGAAGTCCGCCTCCGCGGAGGCTTTCGCGAATTTGTTCCAGGGGCAGAAGAGCTGGCAGTCGTCGCAGCCGAACACCCGGTTACCCATGGGTTTGCGGAATTCCTCGGGGATGCTGCCCTTATGCTCGATGGTGAGGTAGGCGATGCAGCGCCTGGCGTCCAGTTCGTAGGGCCCCACGATTGCCTGGGTGGGGCAGACGTCCATGCAGGCACGGCAGCTGCCGCAGTGATCTGAGGCCTGAGCGTCCAGCGGCAGCGGCAGGTCCGTGAACAGCTCTCCCAGGAAGAACCAGGATCCGGCGTCCTTGTTGATCAGGTTGGTGTGTTTGCCGATCCATCCCAAGCCCGCGTCCCGCGCCAGGGCCTTCTCAAGCACCGGCGCGCTGTCGGCGAAAGCACGATAGCCGAAGGCCCCGATTTCCTCCTGGATACGGTCGGCCAGTTTCTGTAGGCGCCCGCGCAACACCTTGTGGTAGTCGCGGCCGAGGGCGTAGCGGGCCACGTAGGCACGATCGCGTCGGTCGAGCAGCGTTTCTGCCTCGGGTCCCTCACCGGGCCAGTAGTCCATGCGCGCCGAGATCACCCTGAGCGTGCCCGGCACCAGCTCGCCGGGCCGGCTGCGCCGCGTACCATGGCGCTGCATGTAGTCCATTTGCCCGTGACGTTCGGACTTGAGCCAGTCGAGCAGCCGCCGCTCGTCCTCAGGCAGTTCCACGCCGGCGATCCCCAGTTGCTGGAAACCCAGCTCCCGCCCCCAGTGTTTGATGCGGGTGGCGAGGACGTCGAAATCGGGCGTGGTGGACATCAGGCTAATATAATGCCCGCATGGCCGTCCTACCTGAAAACCTTTTCACCGCCGCGCAGTTGCGCGAACTGGACCGTCGCGCCACCGAGAGAGCCGGCATCCCGGCGGCGGAACTCATGCAGCGCGCCGGCGACGCCGCCTGGCAAATTGCCGTCGTGCAATGGCCCGATGCGCGCCGCATCCTGGTGCTCTGCGGCGCGGGTAACAATGCCGGCGACGGCTACGTGCTCGCCCGCCGCGCCCGGGAGGAGGGCTGCGAGGTCACGCTCCTGACCCTGGGCGACAGCGCCCGGCTTCCGGAAGCCGCGTCGGCCATGCGCAAACGCTATCTCGAAGCCGGCGGCACCGAGTCGCGCCTCGGCCCGCGCGTGCCGACTGCGGATTACATCGTTGACGCCCTGCTCGGCATCGGTCTCGACCGTCCCCTGCAGGCGGAGTGGTTGAAGGCAGTGCAGGCGGTGAACGCGTCGAGCCTGCCGGTATTGTCGCTGGACATCCCCACGGGGCTGCATGCAGACACCGGTGTCGAGATGGGCGCCGCGGTGCGCGCCACCGTCACCGTCTGTTTCATCGGGCTCAAGGTCGGGCTCTTCACCGGGGCTGGACCGGAGTGTTCCGGCTTGCTGCGTTTCGAAGACCTCAAAGTTCCGGCCGCGGTGTATGCCGGCGTACGGCCCCGGGCCGTCAGGCTGCGCAGCGCCGACATGCGTGAAGGCAAGCTGCCGCGCCGCGATCGTGGCGCCCACAAGAACGATTTCGGGCACGTCCTCCTGGTGGGCGGCGACCACGGTATGGGCGGCGCGGTAAGGCTCGCGGCAGAAGCGGCCCTACGCTGCGGCGCCGGCCTGATCAGCGTCGCCACCCGCAAAGAACATGTGTCCGGTCTCCTGGCGGGCCTGCCCGAAGCCATGGTGCAGGGCGTTGAAAACCTTGCCGAACTCGCGCCCTTGCTCACTCGTGCCTCCGTGGTGGCTATCGGCCCCGGACTCGGCCGCGGAGACTGGGGACGGATGCTGCTTAAACAGGCGCTCGCCACCCACCACCCGCTCGTGGTGGACGCCGATGCGCTCAATCTCCTCGCCGAAGCCGCCCATAAGCACGGACGCTGGATCCTCACGCCTCATCCGGGTGAGGCGGGGCGTCTCCTGGGTACCGACACCGCCACCGTTCAGAGCGATCGCTACTCTTGCGTGGAACGCATCGCCGAGCGTTTCGACGCAGTGGCGGTGTTGAAAGGTGCCGGAAGCCTGATCGCCGTACCGGGAGAACCCACCTCGGTATGTAGCGCCGGCAATCCGGGCATGGCCGCCCCTGGCATGGGTGATGTGCTCACCGGTGTGATAGCCGCGCTGGTGGCCCAAGGCCTGCCGCTCGGTGCCGCCGCCCGTCTCGGCGTCTACTTGCACGCCGTCGCAGGCGATCTGGCCGCCCGCCAGGGGGAACGGGGCATCCTGGCCCGGGACCTCATGGATCCCCTCAGGCACTTGGTGAACGCCTGATGCGGGCCTTCCTCAGGGACAGCGCCGCCACCGAAGCGGCCGGCGCCGCCTTGGGGAAAGTGCTGCCGGTGGAAGACCGGGTGATCTATCTGCAGGGAGATTTGGGGGCAGGCAAGACGACCTTGGTACGTGGGCTGTTGCAGGCCCTGGGACACCCGGGCCGCGTCCCCAGCCCAACCTATACGCTCGTGGAGCCCTATGAATTGGGTGCCTACAGCTTTCGGCACCTGGATCTTTACCGGCTCGCGGACCCGGAAGAACTGGCGTACCTGGGCATCCGCGACATGTCCGGGATCCTGCTGATCGAATGGCCAGAGAAGGGTACCCGTTTTCTCCCGCCCCCCGATCTGGTCTGCCGGCTGGCGGTGGCCGACGGCGGCCGGAGCCTCGATACGGAAGCCTCGACCACTCCCGGCATGGACCTCCAGCGGGCCTGGGAGGCCGCGAATCATAAGGCTGGACTCTAAGATAGACTGTTATCCCATTAAATTTAAAGGGAAAAAAGTTGAAAATTCCCGCCCATGGTGTATAACTTGTGGATAGCGGGTATCCCGGGAGGGTTCTTTTGTGCGGGGAATGAGGCTTTCCATGCTGGCGGGACTCCTCGTCTCCGGCCTCACGGTGGCTGCGTCCGCTCCTGTGCAAGTGGGCGGCGTGCAGCTATCCGCGAGCGATGCCCGCACCGAACTCGTCCTGTCCCTGTCTGGGCCCGCGGAACACACCCTCTTTACCCTGAGCCAGCCCGACCGCATCGTCATCGACGTGGAGAACGCCGAGCTGCACGCCAACCTGCCGGCAGGACGCGGTCTCGTCGCTTCGCTGCGCAGCGGCATGCACGACGACAAGCTGAGGCTGGTGCTGGACCTAACCGGTCGCGCCATGCCCCAGAGCTTCCTGCGCAATGGCCCCAAGGGTCCCGAACTGGTGGTGGATCTGCTGCCGGAAGGCGTCGCCGCAGTGGCGAGCACCGCCCAGCCGGCCGTGCAGGCGCCCGTGTCCGTCCCAGTCACCACTTCGATTACGCCGGCCGCGCCGCCGAGAGGTCGCGATATCGTGGTGGCCATCGACGCCGGCCACGGCGGTAAGGATCCCGGCGCCCACGGCCCCCACGGGGCCCTGGAGAAGGACGTCACCCTGGACGTGGCCCGCCGGCTCGCTGAACTCATCGACCAGCAGCCTGGCATGAAGGCCGTGCTGACCCGCGACAGCGACGTATTCGTGGAACTCAAGCAGCGATTTGAAAAAGCCCGGGATGCGAACGCGGACCTGTTCGTCTCCATCCACTGCGATGCCTCCCGTGACCACAGCGCCGACGGTGCCACGGTGTACGTGCTCTCCGAGCACGGCGCCACCACGGAACACGCCAGGTTCCTGGAGCGGCAGGAGAACGACGCCGCCCTGGTAGGCGGCGTGCAACTCGGTAACCAGCCGCTGATGGTGCGTTCCGTGCTGGTGGACATGTCTCAGTCCGCGGTCATGGGGATGAGCTTCGACGTGGGCACGAGCGTCGCCAAGCAGCTCAAGGCCATCGGCGCGATGCACCGCAACAACGTGCAGCAAGCGGGTTTCTTGGTGCTGAAGGCTCCGGACGTGCCTTCGATGCTCATCGAGACCAACTACATCACCAACCCGCGCACGGCCAAGCTGCTCCTCTCCCCCGATTACCAGCAGCTGCTTGCCAAAGCCATCTTCACCGGCGTGGACAGCTATTTCGACCGCTATCCTCCTCCGGGTACCCAGCTCGCCGTCGCCAAGCAGCAGCGTGACGGCCAGTCCTCCGGTCTCGTAGCAGGCGGTGTGGCCCTCAATCCCCACAGATAACCCCGTCAGGGCGTTTTCTCCCATGTTGTAAGCTAGGCTCATCCGCAGCCCGGCCCGTTCCATGCCTATCCGCGAACTTCCGCCCCAGCTCGTGAACCAGATCGCCGCCGGCGAGGTGGTGGAGCGCCCGGCGTCCGTCGCCAAGGAACTGTTGGAGAATGCCCTCGATGCCGGCGCCACCCGTGTGGAGGTGGATGTGGAAGCGGGCGGCGCCCGGCTCATCCGGATACGGGATAACGGCGGCGGCATTCCCAGGGACGAGCTCCCCCTGGCGGTGGCGCGCCATGCCACCAGCAAGATCGGGAGCCTCGAGGACCTGGAACGGGTGGCGACCCTGGGGTTCCGCGGCGAAGCCCTGCCCAGCATCGGCGCGGTGGCGCGCCTCGCCATCACTTCCCGTAGCCGGGGCGAGGGCCACGGCTGGCGCATCGAAGGAGACGGACAGGGCCGTTACGCCTCCCCCGCGCCCGCGGCCCACGCCGAGGGCACCAGCGTCGATGTGCGCGATCTCTTTTTCAACACACCGGCGCGGCGCAAGTTCCTCAAGAGCGAGGTCACCGAGTTCGGTCACCTGGATACGGTGGTGCGGCGCATCGCGCTTGCACGCCACGATCTCGACGTGCAACTGAAACACAACGGCCGCCTGGTGCTGTCACTCCGGGGCGCCCTGGATTCGGCAGGCATCCCCCGGCGCCTCCGGGAACTCACGGGTCCGGAGTTCCTGGAGCATGCCTTCCATATGGAACAAAGCAGTGGCAGCCTGAAGCTTTCCGGTTGGCTCGCGCGGCCCACTTTCTCACGCAGCCAAGCGGATCTGCAGTATTTCTACGTGAACGGCCGGGTGGTGCGCGACAAGCTCCTCACCCATGCGGTGCGGCTCGGTTACCACGACGTCATGTTCCATGGACGGCATCCCGCCTACGTGCTTTACCTCGAACTCGATCCTTCACGCGTGGACGTGAACGCCCATCCTGCAAAGCACGAGGTGCGTTTCCGCGACAGCCGTCTTGTCCACGACTTCGTGTTCCGCACCGTGGAAGAGGCGCTGTCCGCCACCACGCCCCGGACACAGACTGCGCAAGTCATGTCGGGCGCTTTCATTCCGCCGACGGCTCCGGGCTATCTGCCCCGGGAGCTGTCGCCGCAGATGAACATGAACGTGGCAGATACCATGGCAGGCTACGGAGCCCTCAATGGAACGGCACATGCACCTGTTGCGGAAACATTGCCTGCAGGGAGCGTCGATCTCGCTTCGGGAGTACCCCCCCTGGGTTATGCGCTCGCCCAATTGCACGGCATCTACATATTGGCGGCGGCCCCGGACGGTTTGATCCTGGTGGATATGCATGCCGCTCACGAGCGCATCACCTACGAGCGCATGAAGGCGGCCTTGCAGCAGGGCAGCGTGGTCACGCAGCCCCTGCTTGTGCCCATGGGCGTCGCTGTCAGCCGCCGGGAGGCTGATATCGCGGAGAGCGAGACGGAAGCTCTCACCATCGCGGGTTTCGTGGTGGAGCGGCGCGGTCCCGAGACCCTGTCTATCCGCGAGGTGCCGGCGTTGCTCGCCAAAGAAGACGTAAGCGCGCTACTTCGGGATCTCCTGGCGGATCTCCAGGAGCATGGCGAGAGCCGGCACATAGGCGAATCCCTGGAGCGGGTGCTGGCTAGCTCCGCCTGCCACACCTCGGTGCGCGCGCACCGCGAACTCACGCTAGCTGAAATGAACGCGCTCTTGCGCGACATGGAGCGCACGCCTCGCGCTGATCAGTGCAACCACGGACGCCCCACCTGGACGCGGCTCACGATGCCGGAGTTGGATCGTCTTTTCCTGCGCGGCCGCTGAGCGACGATGGCACAGGCGAAACCCGTTGCGATCGCATTGATGGGACCCACCGCGTCCGGCAAGACCGGGCTCGCGGTGGACTTGGTGAAGCGTCTCGATTGCGAAATCGTGAGCGTCGATTCGGCGCTTATTTACCGCGGCATGGACGTGGGCACGGCGAAGCCGGGGCCCGAGGCGCTGGCGGTGGCGCCGCATCGCCTTATCGACATCCTCGATCCGGCCGAAAGTTATTCGGCCGCGCGTTTCCGCGAGGACGCGCTCGCCGCCATGCGCGAGATCACCGCGGCAGGCCGCCTGCCGCTCTTGGTGGGGGGCACCATGCTGTATTTCGACGTGTTGCAGCACGGCATCTCGCCTTTGCCCGGTGCGGATGCGGCCTTGCGCGCGGGAATCGATGCACGCGCCGCGCGCGATGGCTGGCCAGCCCTCCACGCCGAGCTCGCACGGCTCGACCCCGCGGCCGCGACTCTTATCCATCCCAACGATCCGCAGCGTATCCAGCGGGCACTCGAAGTTTGTTACATTTCGGGAAGACCGGTTTCGGAACTTCGCAGCCGGGGCACGGTCGAATCTGGCGAGTACCGCTACATAAAACTGGCATTGGCACCCGCGGAACGTTCAGTGTTGCACGGAATAATCGAGCGGCGATTCCGGTCCATGATGGCACAGGGATTCCTCGATGAAGTTAAACGGCTCCGTGCACGCGGCGATCTGCACGCTGGGCTGCCGTCGATGCGCGCTGTTGGATATCGACAACTTTGGGAGCACCTAGATGGCGCCTGTGGGCTGGAAGAAGCGGTGAGGCGTGGCATAGTTGCCACACGGCGTTATGCAAAACGCCAGCTCACTTGGCTGCGCGCCGAGAATGACATCACCTGGTTCGACAGCGGAGCTCCGGGACTCACGGACGCAGTGCATGCATATGCAACACGGCGTCTCGCCGCACCGGACGTGTAATTTTCCTGTGATACAATCGGTGAACTATGCATAGAACCATGGGCCAACCAAACCGGCCTGATTCCATAAAGACAACAAGGAGCAGCACCATGGCGAAAGGTCAGTCCCTGCAAGAGCCGTTCTTGAACGCGCTGCGGCGGGATAAAGTCCCGGTCTCGATTTACCTGGTGAACGGCATCAAGCTGCAGGGCCAGATCGAGTCCTTCGACCAATTCGTGATCCTGCTCAAGAACAGCGTAAGCCAGATGGTGTACAAGCATGCCATCTCCACCGTGGTCCCCGGCCGTCACGTGCACGTAGGCCCTGCTCCGGGTCATGAAGGCGAGACCGCAGGCGAGAGCGGCGAACACCACTGAGGACGCCGCCTTGAGGTGCCGGATTGTTTGAACGTCCGAAGAGCGGTGAACGCGCCGTTCTGGTTCACCTCAACCTCGATCCCGGTGTCGGAGAAGTCCTGCTGGCGGAGTTCGCCGAGCTGGCGCGCGCCGCAGGTGCCGAAGTGCTAGCCACCGTCATCGGTAGCCGACGCATCCCCGAGCCCCGCTTTTTCATCGGCGAAGGCAAGGCTGCCGAGGTGGCGGAGCGCGTCAAGGTACTCGGCGCTGACTTGGTGCTGGTCAACCATTCCTTGAGCCCCAGCCAGGAACGCAACCTAGAGAAGCTGCTCGCTTGCCGGGTGCTGGACCGCACCGGGCTCATCCTCGACATCTTCGCGCAGCGCGCACGCACCTTCGAGGGCAAGCTACAGGTGGAGCTGGCCCAGCACCGGCACCTGGCGACGCGCCTGGTGCGCGGCTGGACTCACTTGGAGCGACAACGCGGCGGCAGCATCGGGCTGCGTGGTCCGGGCGAGACGCAGTTGGAACTCGACCGTCGTCTCATCGGCAAGCGCATCCAGCAGCTGGAGAAGCGTCTTGTGCGCGTCGGCGAGCAGCGCGAGCAGGGGCGGCGCACCCGCCAGCGCCACGACGTACCCACCGTTTCGGTAGTGGGCTATACCAACGCCGGCAAATCGACGCTATTCAACGCGCTCACCGGCGCCGACGTACTAACCGCAGATCAATTGTTCGCGACTCTGGACGCCACGCTCCGCCGTCTGGACCTCGGCGACGCCACGCACGCGGTGCTGGCGGATACGGTGGGCTTCATCCGCGAGCTTCCCCACGATCTAGTGGCGGCATTCCGGTCCACGCTTCAGGAGACCGAGGAAGCCGCGCTGCTCCTACACGTGGTGGATGCGGGCGATCCGGAACGCGACGCTTATATTGAAACGGTCAATGTCGTGCTCGAGGAGATCGGCGCCCAGGAGGTGCCGCAGATCGAGGTATTCAACAAGATCGACCTTACTCGTCAGCTGCCGGACGTGGAGCGCGGGCCCGACGGCCTCGCACGCCGCATCTGGGTCTCCGCCGCCACGGGTGCCGGGCTCGACCTGCTGCGCCGGGAGATCTCCGCGCGCCTGAGAATCGATACGGTGCACGGCTGGCTTACCCTCGGTCCAGGCCATGGGCGGGCGCGCGCCGCGCTCTTCGATCTCGGCGCTGTGCTACGCGAGAAAGACGGGACCGACGGTGGCTTCATGCTGGAAGTGGAGTTGCCGCGGCGCGAATACCACCGACTTTGCCGGCGCGAGGGCTTGGAACCTTCGGCGCTGGCGGTCTGAAGGGTCCGCCATGGTCTGGAAGGAACCCGGCAAGGACAAGGATCCCTGGGACAACGGCGGACAGAACTCGCCGGACCTGGAGAAACTGGTGCAAGACCTGCATCAGCGTTTCAATTCATTATTCAGCCGTCGGCATCGTCGCGGCCGCAGCTATGCCTATCTCTGGCTTATCCCGCTGCTGTTCGCCGCCTGGCTCATCTCGGGCTTCTACGTAGTAGACGAGGGCGATCGCGGCCTGGATCTGCTGCTGGGACGCTACCAGGCCGTCACCCTGCCTGGCCTGCACTGGCACGTACCCTGGCCCCTGGGGGCGCGCGAGATCGTTGCCAGTGTGGACTCGGGTAGCGACTATATCCGCAGCTATAACAGCCTACTCACGGCCGATGGCAACGCGGTCACTGCGGAAGTGGCCGTGCATTACCGCATCGTGGATCTGCCCACTTATCTCTACGCCAACGCGGCTCCAGGAGGCGGTGCCGCCGCTGTCGATATCCTCGGCAGCCTCACGGAAGGCGCGGTGAGCGGTGCCGTGGCGGCGGCACCCATGGGCGACCTTCTGGGGAAGGGCGTGGACGGGGTGGAGAACGCCGCGCGTGCGCGGCTCGCAGAATCCCTCAAGACGCGGGGCACCGGCCTCGAGATCACTCAGGTGGAGCTGCGCAAGGTCTCCCTGCCGGCTCCCGTGTCCACGGCCTACGCGAACGTGCGCCAAGCGGAACTGGATGCGCAGAAACAGGCGGACGAAGCCCAGGCCTATGCTGCGGACCTCCTGCCGCGGGCACGGGGCGAAGCCGATAGCCGTGTGGAGGCCGCCAAGGCCTATGCAAACGCGGTGGTGGAGCGGGCCCATGGCGACGTGGCCGCATTCGAGGACCTGCTCACGGCTTACCGGCGCGCGCCCGCCGTCACCCGCGAATCGCTCACGTTCTCCACCTTCGAGGAGATCCTCGCCCATGTTCAGCGGGTGATCGTGGTGGGCAAGGACAACCATGTGACCCTGTCCCTGGAGAAACCGGCGACCAACCCAACCGCACCGGCGGTGCAGAAACCCTCCACGGGCAAGCCCGTCCCTCCCAGCCCCCCGGCTGGCAGCGCCAGGAATGAGCGGTCATGAACTACCGTACTCCCGCGAGCCTGCTGGTGGTCATCCTGGCGCTGGTACTGCTGAGCCAGAGCCTGTTCATCGTGCCCCAGGGGAGTTTCGGCGTGACACGGCGCATACAATCGCCGCTGTCGGTGGGCCTCGCGCCCGGACTGCATTACAAGCTGCCGTTCATGGACTCGGTCCTGGATTTGGACGCGGACGGCATCGTCCTTGACGGAGGCAGCGTCAACGGCGGCAATCTCAAGTTCGCCACCGCTGACGGCGTCACCGTGCAGGCGGGATACCTCGCCGTGTGGCGCATCACTGATCCGGCGACTTTCTGCGCTGTCAGCGCTTGTGATGAAGAGACCGTGGCCCGCCGCCTCAACCTCGTGGTAGTGCCGGCGCTGCGTGACGCATTCAAGAACATCAAATTCGATGCCGCTCTGGCGGACCAGGGCCGGCTGACCCAAGGGCTGGCGCAGGCTCTCAACCCGGGAGTCGCAGCCATGGGTGTGCATTTCGAGCACATCGACCTCACGGATGTGACCTTATCTCCGGCGGGTCTCGAAGACGTCTATACCCGGATGCGTTCGGCCGAGGAGGCCCGGGCGGCCGAAGTCCGGGCCGAGGGCGCCGCCGCCGCCGCCCGCAGCCATGCAGCCACGGACGCGGAGCGTGAGCACATCCTGGCTACCGCCGACGCCACCGCGGCGCGCCTCCGCGCCGGCGGCGAGGCGGACGCCGCCGCCATCTACG
>DATGHI010000242.1:0-5231 GCA_035308065.1 Gammaproteobacteria bacterium
GCGTGAAGAGCGTCTGGCGGAATTCCTCGCGGATAATCTGGCTGATGAGTTTCGCGAGCCCTTCCATGGTCTTGAGGGACACGTTGCCGACGAAGCCGTCGGTCACCACCACGTCCACGTCCTTGGAGAAGATGTCGTTGCCCTCGACGAAGCCTATGTAGTTGAGGTGGCTGCCGCTGAACAGACGCGCCGCCTCTTTCACCTTCTCGTTGCCCTTGATCTCCTCTTCGCCGATGTTGAGCAGGCCGACGCGGGGTTCACGGAGGTTATAGACAGCGCTCGCAAGCGCCGAACCCATGACGCCGAATTGGAAGAGTTGCGCGGGGGTGCAATCGGCGTTGGCGCCGAGGTCCAGCATGTGGGTGTGGCCACCGTGGGAAGGGATCAGGGCGCAGATGGCGGGACGGTCTATGCTACTCACGGTCTTTAGCACGAAGCGTGCCGTGGCCATGAGTGCGCCGGTGTTGCCGGCGCTGACGCAGGCATTCGCCTCGCCGCTCTTGACGAGGTTGATGGCGACGCGCATGGAGGAATCCTTCTTGCCGCGTAGCGCCTGGGAAGGCAGCTCGTGCATGCTGACTTCCTCGGAAGCGTGGTGCACCTTGAGGCGGTCGCCATAGCGTCCGCCCTGGCGCGCCACCAGCGGCTCCAGCACCTCCTGTTTGCCCACCAGTATCAGGCGCAGGAACTCGTGCTTGGAGAGCATGGTGACGGCCGCAGGTAGGGTCACGGAAGGCCCGTGATCCCCGCCCATGGCGTCGAGTGCGATGGTTACGGTCTCGTTCATCGTAACGGATTCTGGTTTGCCAGCCCGTCGTGCTTCGCCCTGGGGCGGAAGCGGATGAACTCAGTCGTCCCGCTTGGTGTTCAGGATCTTCTTGCCGCGGTAGAAACCGTCGGCGGTGATGTGGTGCCGGCGGTGGGTCTCACCCGTGCTGGATTCGACCGAGAGGGTCGGGCCTCTCAGGGCGTCGTGGGAACGACGCTGACCGCGACGGGAAGGGGTTACGCGACTTTTCTGAACGGCCATTTTCTACTCCTCGATTCACCGGCCGCGCTTGAGCTTGGCCAATTCCGCAAAAGGGTTCTTCCGCTCCTCCTCGGCCGCCGCAGGTTCAACCACGGCTTCCGGGAGGTCTCTACATGCCGCGTCGCCCTCGTGTCTCGGTACGAGCGGCAACGCCAGCAGCAATTCATCCGTCACCACGTCGGCGAGCGCCACGCGCCCATCCACCGACAATAGCGGGTCGTATTCATCCGGCAAAGCCGCGAGCGCCTCGTCCGTCTTCACCCAGGCCAAGTACGGTTCCGCGTGCAACGCGACCTTCACCGGACCGAGGCAGCGCTGGCAGACGAGCTCCAGCTCCGCGTCGATGCGTCCCGAAACCACCACGCGCTTCGCCAGGTCCACGCCGGCGTGCAATTCGAACTCGGCGGTACCCGCGTCCGAGGCCAGAGCCGCCACGAGCCGCGGCATGGACTTCACCGCCAGGCGCCCTTCGAGGTCGAAGGCCTGTCGGGCCGCGCGGGTGAGTTCCAGGGAGGGCGGCAAAGCGCCTGACATAAGCGCGTAATCATACGTTTCGGAGCCTCGGGTGTCAAAGCAAATCTACACCCAAGCCCTTGTTTTTATTGTCTCTTGTGCCTTGACAGCGGTCTGCGCACCGCTTAAAACGCAGCGGCTTCCCTTAGGATGGCCCCATGTCCCCCCCCCTCATCCTCGCCTCCACCTCACCCCACCGGCGCCTGCTGTTGGAACGCCTGAGGCTGCCGTTCACGGCTGTGGCTCCCGGCGTGGACGAGACCCGCAGTTTCCTGGAACCGGTCACGGAACTGGTGCGGCGCCTGTCCCGAGCCAAGGCCGAGGCGGTGGCGGCGAAACACCCGCGGGCGCTCATCATCGGCTCCGACCAGGCGGCGGAACGGAACGGGGAGATCCTGGGGAAACCGGGCGGCCATGCGGAAGCCGTGGCCCAGCTCACTGCTTCGTCCGGCCAGTACGTGAAATTCCACACCGGCCTCTGCCTGTTGGACACCCGTGACGGCCGGCGCCAGGAGCACGTGGACGTGACGCGGATTGTCTTCCGCCGCCTCATGGAGCCGGAGATCGAGCGTTACCTTCAGGCTGAAAAACCCTACGATTGCGCCGGCAGTTTCAAGTCCGAGGGTCTCGGCATCAGCCTGTTCGAGGGCGTTGAGTCCAGCGACCCGACGGCGCTCATAGGCCTCCCCCTCATCGCCCTCTGCCGCTTCCTGCGGGATTCGGGCTATTCCCTGCCTTAGACGCGTCTTCCGCCCAGGTTCACGATCACTGCCTGCAGTCCCTCGTCCAGGGGTGCCGTCAGTTCCAGGCGCAGGCCACTCTCCGGATGAGCGAATGCGAGCCTATGGGCATGCAGGAACATGCGGTTCAGGCCCGCGGCCTTGAGGCGTTTGTTGGCTTCCCGGTCGCCGTACTTGTCGTCTCCCGCCACCGGGTGCTTAAGGTGGGCGGCATGCACCCGGATCTGGTGGGTCCGCCCGGTGAAAATGCGGATCCCGGCCAGGACGGCGTCGGCGAAGTGCTGCAGCGGCTGGAACAGGCTCAGAGCCTCCTTGCCGCTTCGGCTTATCTTCACCATGCGCTCGCCCCCTTCCAGGCGATTCTTTTCGAGAGGCAGGTCCACGCTCTCTTCCCCCCCGTGCCAGGCGCCCACCAGCAGCGCCAGGTAATGCTTTTCCACGCCGCCCTCCCGGAAGGCCGCATGCAGGGCCCGCACCGCACTGCGACGCTTGGCCACCACCAGGCAGCCACTGGTCTCCCGGTCCAAGCGGTGGGCCAGCTCCAGACCCGGGGTGTCGGGGCGCAGCATCCGCAGTGTCTCGATGACGCCGAAACTCACGCCACTGCCGCCGTGGACCGCCATGCCCGCGGGCTTGTTCACCACCAACAGTAGGTCGTCCTCGTAGAGGATGGCGTGGCTCAGGGCTTCCTGCTGCCAGTGGGGCGGGCTTCCGGGCGCGGCCTTCTCCTCCTGGCGCACCGGAGGCAGGCGCAACTCGTCCCCCGCCTCCAGCCGGTAATCGGGTTTGGCGCGTTTCTTGTTGACCCTCACTTGCCCCGTGCGCAGTAACCGGTAGACATGGCTCTTTGGCACGCCCTTCAGAGTGCGGAACAGGAAATTGTCCAGCCGCTGGCCCGCGTCTTCCTCGCCGGCGGTGAGCAGCCGGACCGTCGGGGGGGCTGGAACCACGCTTAAGCTCCTGAAAATAATGGTGTTACCGCATTGAAGGGCTCTGTAATCGCTGTTATAGTACCGGACAGGCGGTTTCCGCGCGCTTGAAGCCTAATGGGCCAGCACCGGTTCCCGCCACCGCGAAAGGCCGTTCAGGCGGCCTTATGCAGTTTGGTCGGGGCCTGCCGTCTTTTATCCAGCAGCCCCGTTTAAAGCGACGCCGCCGGCCCCTTGGACCGGGCCAGTGCAGCGTTAAGGACCGCGCTCCCATGCCTCGCATGGTCACGATGCGCCGATTCCGCCAAGGCTTGGATTTTTTTAGGCTGCCGCCTCCCCCATAGCGGGGCGCGGCGCCCAAGACAACCAGAAGATCCTGCCTGCGGCCGACCGGCCTTCCGTGATCTCGCGCAGCCCGTGGTGTGGCGCTCTGCGAGATATCTGTAATGAAACGTATATTGATCAATGCTACCCAGCCCGAGGAGCTGCGCGTGGCCATGGTCGACGGCCAGCGGCTGTACGACCTGGACCTCGAGGTGCTCTCCAAGGAACAGAAGAAGGCCAACGTCTATAAGGGCCGCATCACCCGCATCGAACCCAGCCTCGAAGCTTGTTTCGTGGACTACGGCTCCGAGCGCCACGGCTTCCTGCCCCTGAAGGAGATCTCCCGCAGCTTCTTCAAGAGCGGCGCCGACCTCTCCAGCCGTATCAACATCCGCGAAGTGCTGCAGGAAGGCCAGGAAGTGGTCGTGCAGGTGGACAAGGAGGAACGCGGCAACAAGGGCGCAGCCCTCACCACCTTCATCAGCCTGGCCGGCCGCTTCATGGTACTGATGCCCAACAACCCCCGTGCGGGTGGCGTCTCACGCCGGGTCGAAGGCGATGACCGCGACGAACTGCGCGAGGCTATGGCGGCGCTGCAGGTGCCGGACGGCATGGGCGTCATCATCCGCACCGCCGGCGTCGGCCGCAGTGCCGAGGACCTGCAGTGGGATCTGAACTACCTCCTGCAGATGTGGGATGCAATCGAGAAAGCTTCCCGCGATCGCCCTGCACCGTTCCTGATCTACCAGGAGAGCAACGTCGTCATCCGCGCCTTGCGCGACTACGTGCGCGCCGACATCGGCGAGATCCTGGTGGACGACGAGAAGATGTACCAGGAAGCGCATACCTTCATGGAGAAGGTGATGCCGCAGAGCCTGCCGAAGCTCAAGCGCTACGATGACCGGGTACCGCTGTTCAGCCGCTTCCAGATCGAGAGCCAGATCGAGAACGCCTTCGGCCGCGAAGTGCGCTTGCCATCCGGTGGCGCGCTGGTCATCGACCACACCGAGGCGCTGGTGGCCATAGACGTGAACTCCTCCCGCGCCACTCGTGGCAGCGACATCGAGGAGACCGCGCTGCGCACCAACCTGGAGGCGGCCGACGAGGTGGCACGCCAGTTGAGGTTGCGCGATCTGGGCGGGCTCATCGTCATCGATTTCATCGACATGGGCCCGGCCAAGAACCAACGCGACGTGGAAGACCGCCTGCGCGACGCCCTGAAGATGGACCGCGCCCGCGTGCAGGTAGGCAAGCTGTCTCGCTTCGGTCTCCTGGAGATGTCGCGCCAGCGCCTGCGCCCTTCACTGGGCGAATCCACCCAAGTAATCTGCCCGCAGTGCAACGGCGAGGGGCGCATCCGCGGCATCGAGTCGCTGTCCCTGTCGGTGCTGCGTCTCATCGAAGAGGAAGCCATGAAAGAACGCACCTCGCGCGTGGTGGCGCAGGTGCCGGTGACCGTGGCCACCTTCCTGCTGAATGAGAAGCGCTCGATCCTCGCCGGCATCGAGCAGCGCTGCGGCGTGAACGTGGTGCTGGTGCCAAACCCGCATCTGGATATGCCGAAATATGACATCCAGCGACTGCGCGATGACGAGACGCGCCAGCCCGGTACCACCAACACCAGCTACAAACTGGTGACGGCGCCGGAGCCGCCGCCGCTGCCGAGTTCCGAGCGCAATCGCGAAGCGCCGGAAC
>DATGHI010000243.1:0-7363 GCA_035308065.1 Gammaproteobacteria bacterium
CGCGGGCGAGGTCGGTGATATAGCCGTCGAAACAGCCGGCGTAGCCCTGCAAGCTCGCGAGGCGGCTCGGGACGCCCCAGTCTTCCATGAGTGGCATGCAGCCGATGACGCCGTCCGGCATACCCGGCACCAGGATGGTGGAGGGGCGGGTCTTGAAGGGGAAGGGCACTTCCGAGCCCATGAGCACCAGCGGATGCCATTTCGCGCGCTTGTCCTGGCGTAGCGCGTCGGCGATGAACACCATGGGCGGGATGCCGACCCCGCCGCCGAGGAGCAGCGGGCGTGGCCGGTCCGGGTGCAGCACGAAAGGCTTGCCGATTGGCCCGAGGCAGGAGAGCCGGTCGCCTTTGCGACGTTCCGCCAGCAGACGGCTGCCTTCTCCCACCACCTTGTAGAGGCATTCCACCCAGCCCTCGGCGGCCGACACCCGCATGATGGACATGGGCCGGCGCATGGGCAGCGCCGCGTCGCAGGAGAGGTGGATAAAGCTTCCTGGCTGTGCGCGCTGTGCACACTCCGGGGCGTTGAGACGCAGCACGTGCTGTTCGCCGGGGAAATGCTCGTGCGCGAGGATCTCCGCGTCTTCCAGGAAGAGGGAGCCGCGGTGGGAAGGATGTTCCATGTTCTTCTTCAGGTGTAGAAGCTTTGCAGCACCGCCATCCGCACCGCGACACCGTTGGTGACCTGCTCGCGGATGACCGATTGCGGCCCGTCCGCCACCTCCGGCGCGATCTCGATGCCGCGGTTCATGGGCCCCGGGTGCATGACGATGGCGCCGGGCTTGGCTTTCTTGAGGCGCGCGGCGTCGAGACCGTAGCGCTTGAAGTAGGCCTTGGCGCTCGGCACCGACGCCTTGTTCATGCGTTCCTTCTGGATGCGCAACATCATCACCACGTCGGCACCGCGGATGGCCTGGTCAGCGTCGGTGTAGAGCTCACCCGGCAGTTCACCCTTCCTGGGCAGCAGGCTCTTCGGCCCCACCAGGCGGATGTCGCGGGTGCCAAGGGTCGTGAGGGCTTGCACCGCGGAGCGCGCCACGCGCGAATGCTTGATGTCGCCGACGATGGTCACCGCGAGGCCGGCGAACTCGCGCTTGTGGCGGCGGATGGTGAGGGCGTCCAACAGTCCTTGGGTTGGATGCGAGACATGGGCCTCACCCGCGTTCAGCACGTGCACGTGGGGCGCGGCGTGGCGCGCCAAGAGCGCCGGCACGCCCGCATCCTTGTGGCGCACCACGAACACGTCGGCGTTCATGGCTTCAAGCGTGTAGAGCGTGTCTTCCAGGGACTCGCCCTTCACGGTGGAGGAGACGCCGATCTCGAGATTCAGCACGTCGGCGCCGAGGCGCCGCGCCGCCAGCTCGAAGGAGGAGCGGGTTCGGGTGCTGGGCTCGAAGAAGAAGTTCACCACCGTACGGCCGGCGAGCCAGGTATGGCGGCGTGGGGCCTCGCCGGGGGCGACACGGAATACGTCGGCCCGGTCGAGCAGCGCGGTGAGGGTCGAACGGTCGAGGCCTTCCAGGGTCAGGAGATGCTTGAGGCCGCCGCGGGAGTCGAACTGCAGCGTGCTCATGTGCGGCGTTCGCCGCGCTGGGAATTGAACCAGCTCTCCAGGATCACGCAGGCGGCGGCGCCGTCGATGTCCTCGCGCGTCACGCGCCGGCGACCCTGCTGACGGCGTTCCTTGAGCGCGGCCTCGGCCTCGTGGGACGACAGACGTTCATCCACGGTATGCACGGGCAATGGGAAGTGTTCGGAGAGTTGTTGGGCGAAGTGGCGGGCTTTCTGCGTCATTTCCTGCTCGCTTAGGTCCATATTATAGGGCAGACCCACCACCAGCGACGCCGGTCGCCACTCGGCGACGAGCCGGGTGATAGCCTCCCAGTCTGGTTTCCCGCCGCGCACCGCCACCACCCCCAGGGGCGAGGCGCTGCCCGTGAGGCTCTGGCCAACGGCGGTGCCGATGCGTTTTAGGCCGAAGTCGAAGCCCAAGGCTGTCTGGTGGGGGGGCTGGGTCATAGGGGGCTATTGCAGCACAGGGATGTGCTGCGCGCGAGTCAAGCGCCTCGCTTAGGCGCTTGGCTCGGCGGAGGCGAGTCCGGGCCTGTACCGGACTCGCCGAGCGCAAAAGCCCAGGGAGGGGCTTTTGCAGTTAAATCCTATGCATGGCCGGTGTCGCCCGAGAGCAGGGAGAGGTCGACGCCGATGAGGCGCGCCGCCGCCTGCCAGCGTTGGTCCACCGGCGTGTCGAAGATGATGTGGGGGTCGGCGGGGGCCGAGAGCCAGGAATTGCTCTTGAGTTCCTCTTCCAGTTGCCCTGCGGTCCAGCCGGCGTAGCCGAGGGCCACGAACGAGCGTTTCGGCCCTTGGCCGTCGGCGAGCGCCGCCAGCACGTCGCGGGAGGTGGTCACCCCGAGGGACTCGCCCACCTTCAGCGTCGCCTCCCACTGGCCCGGGGGCTCGTGGATCACGAAGCCGCGTTCCGGCTGCACCGGTCCCCCGAGGTACACGGGCGTGGTCCCGGTGACGTTGTCACGGGCCTTGAGCGAGAGCTGTTTCAGGATGTCGTCCAGCACCACGTTCATGGGCCGGTTGATGACGATGCCGAGGGCGCCCTGGGGATTGTGCTCGCAGATGAAGGTCACGCTCTCGCGGAAGTTGGGGTCCTCCAGTGAGGGCATGGCCACCAGGAACTGGTTTGTGAGGAAGTCTTGAGACATGGGTAAAGTATCCCCACAGCTTGTGTCTGACACAAGCGGGTATTACTTAACCCCCGCCGCTACGCTACGCTGTTTGCTCCGCCTCCTGGCTCCGCAAACAGTCCAGCCCGCTCTTCCTGAGCGGGCGTTCGGGGTTTCACCCCACACCCCGCTCCGCTTGCGGTCCAGGGCGTACCTTCTGCACGCCCGTTCGCCGCAATGCGGCGAACCCGCAGAGGGTACCTAGGGCACAAGCCGGGGTTACTTAATCAAGGCCTGCGTGGCCCCCACGCCGCCGTGGCGCATCCCGCCGTTGAAACGCCAGACGTAGACGAAGCGCAGCACCGCCGTGTCGCGCTTGATGTTGGCGGGGAAGGGGGAGAAGGGCGCCGCCAGCTTGACGATGCGCAGCGCCGAGTCGTCCAGGAGCGGCTGGTTCGAGGGTTGGTTGAGGCTGAGCTCGCGGATGCTGCCGTCGCTGTTTAACGCCACTTCCAGGGCGAGGGAGCCCGACAGCTTCCGGGCGCGGATCTCCGCCGGGAAGTTCAGGTTGCCGATGTGCTCCACCTTGCGGCGCCAGGCATCGAGGTAGGGCGCGTAACGGGATTCGCGGGCGTTCACCGAGACGAAGGCTTCGCGCGGCTTCGCGCTTGTGGCTTGTGGCAGCTCTAGGCCGTCCTCGCTGGGCATGAGTGCGTCGTCGCCGGGCGTTAGCAACCGTGCCACCATGATCTCGGGTTGCAGGCTCATGGCGGCGACGGTGTGGGCATTCGCAGTCATGCCCGTGAGGGCAGTGGTGGTGACGGCGGCGGGGCCGTCGGGACGACCGCCGCGGTCGGCGCTTTGGTCTTCGCCGGAAGCGGTGCTGCGGCCGGCGTTGTCCACCAGGTCGGGAGCGTCCGTGCGGCCCGTGTTATTCACCGCCGCCGGCATGGACAGCGGGCTCTCGGGCCGCACCAGTTCCTTGGTGTTGCCCTCACCCTGCTGGTTCGCCTGGGCGATGTAGTCGGCCTCCGAGGGCGGCGAGACACTGCGCGTCTGCACCATGGTGACCTCGAGGGTGGCGCTGCCGGAGGGGGTGTCCGGCGTGAAGGTGATACCGAGGATGATGACGCCGTGGATCAGGGCGGCGAAGAACAGCGTGGTCACCAGCCGGTCCCTGGCCGTGATCGCCGGGGATTCCAGCGTGCCGGGAGCCAAGGGACGCGGCCTGCGTACGACCGCGTTCACCGCTTGAGCTTCTTCGCCAGCACGTCCATGAGCTGGCCGGCGATGTCGAGTTTGTAGAGCTTGTCGAGTTCGCGTGCGCAGGTGGGGCTCGTGACGTTGATCTCCGTCAACCAGTCGCCGATGACGTCCAGGCCCACGAAGATGAGGCCCTTCTGCTTGAGCGCCGGCGCTACCTGTGAGCAGATCCAGCGATCCCGCTCTGTGAGCGCGACACCCACGCCCTTGCCCCCCGCTGCCAGGTTGCCGCGGGATTCGCCGGGAGCCGGCACGCGGGCGAGCGCGTAGGGCACGGGTTCGCCGTCGATGAGCAGGATGCGCTTGTCGCCGTCCTTGATCTCCGGCAGGTATTTCTGCGCCACCGTGAGTCGCCGGCCGTTCTCAGTTAGGGTCTCGAGCACCACCGAGGTGTTGGGGTCGCCCAGCGTCAGCACGAACACCTGCGCGCCGCCCATGCCGTCCAGCGGTTTCACCACGATCTTCCTGTGCTCCGCCAGGAAGCCGCGGATGCGATCCATGTCGCGGCTCATGAGCGTCGGCGGACAGCACTGCGGGAACCAAGCGGTGTAGGCCTTCTCGTTGGCGTCGCGCAGGGCCTGGGGCCGGTTGACCACCATCACTCCCGCGGCTTCCGCCCGCTCCAGGATGTAGGTGCTGGACACGTATTCCATGTCGAAGGGCGGGTCCTTGCGCATGAGGATGAGGTCCAGCTCCGCGAGGGGACCGTCCGCTTCCGCCCCGAGGCTGTGCCAGTCCTTCGCATCGTCCTTGACTGAAAGCGCCCGGCGACGGGCGCGGGCCTCTCCCGCCGTGAGGTAGAGGTCCGCCTGCTCCATGTAAGTGAGTTGCCAGCCCCGGGCCTGGGCCGCCAGCAGCATGGACAGGGTGGTGTCCTTGGCGGGCTTGATGGCCGCGATGGGGTCCATCACGACACCCAGGGAGATGGAGCGGGTCTTGGCCATGTTCACCTGTCCCCTCCGGGGGCCTGCGGGACGGTCCGCAGGGTGATGAAATTTATTGCATTCAAGGGATTAAGCGCGGATATTATGCTTCAAGTCCAAGTTAAGACAGCCTGCCGTATCGGAGGCTTTTCGCCACCGGTCCGGTCCGATGGCAGGGGCGGTCGAGCCCGGCCATAGGCATAATATGTCAAGGCTGCCCCGCGCATGCGCGGCGGTAAGGGGCCTATGCGCGGAGGTGAAGGTGGCTAGTGACAATCCGGATGGCGGTCTCCAGGGGCTGAAAGTCCTGGTGATCGACGACAGCAAGACGATCCGCAAGACGGCAGAGACGCTGCTATCCAAGGAAGGCTGCGAGGTGGTCACGGCCGTGGACGGGTTCGAGGCTCTTTCCAAGATCGCCGACCACAAGCCGGACATCATCTTCGTGGACATCATGATGCCGCGCCTCGACGGCTACCAGACCTGCGCGCTCATCAAGCACAACCACAATTTCAAGGCGACGCCGGTGATCATGCTGTCCAGCAAGGACGGCCTGTTCGACCGCGCGCGCGGCCGCATCGTAGGCTCCGAGCAGTACCTGACCAAGCCGTTTACGAAGGATGAATTGGTGGGCGCGATACACCGCCACGTGCGGAAGTCCGCCTGATTTCGTGCGCCCGGGCGTGAGCTCGGACGTGGATGCAACTAGAGGAAGCAGATATGTCGACCGTGCTCATCATTGACGATTCGCCGACCGAGGTGCATGTCCTCAAGACGTGGCTGGAGAAGAACGGCTTCAGCACCATCATCGCCGAGAGCGGCGAGGAAGGCATCGAGAAGGCCAGGGCCGAGAAACCCGACGCCATCATCATGGACGTGGTGATGCCGGGCATGAGCGGGTTCCAGGCCACGCGCCAGCTCTCCAAGGATCCCGACACCTCCCGCATCCCGGTGGTGATGGTCACCACCAAGGACCAGGAGACCGACAAGATCTGGGGCATGCGTCAGGGGGCCGTGGCCTACCTGCCGAAGCCCGTCACGGAGAAGCAGCTCGTAGACAAGATCAAGGAAGTGATCGCAGGGTAAGCCATGGCCAGCGCACTCCTCGAACTCCGCGAACGCCCCTTCGAGCTCCTGCAGGAACTCGAGCGGCGCAGCCGTATCGCCGCTTCGGGCCGTGGTCAGGAAGCCGAGCACCAGGAGGAATGGGTGGGCGTGGGTTTCCGCATCGGCCAGACGAAGCTGGTGGCGGCACGTCAGGAAGTGCGCGAGGTGCTGGTCTGGCCGGGCGTGACCGCGCTCCCCGGGGCGAAGCCCTGGCTGCTGGGCCTCGCCAACGTGCGCGGCCAGTTGCTCCCCATCACGGATCTCTCGGCGTTCTTCGGCGGCGAGCCGACCGTGATCGGCCGCTCGACGCGGGTGCTGATGGTGAATCACAACGATATCCCCTCCGGCCTGCTGGTGGACGAGGTGCGCGGCTTCCGCCGCTTCATCGCCTCCGACAAGGCCGAGGTGATGCCGGACACGCTGCCGGGCATGACGCCGTTCCTGGCGGGCGCCTACGGCGGCGATGAAGAGATTTGGGGCGTGCTGGGACTGCACGGGCTGGTGGAAAGCGCCGTGTTCATGCAGGCCTCGCGTTGACGGGCAGGGCACGCGGACTGAGCCTCGCGTGCACCGCAATCGGGACTGAGTACAGGCTCAATAAATCGTAGGGTGAACCTATATGGCCGATAACGAGAAGCGATCCAACACAGCCCTGGTGGTCCTGCTGTTGCTGTTCGCGCTGTCACTGGGCTTGGCGGTCTGGAACTCCGTGCAGGTGGGTCTCTACGCCACCCGCGACAAGGAATTCCGCGGCCTTTCGGCGCAGCAGGCGCTGATCTCGCAGAGTGTCGTGGGCTCCGCCGACCAGGCGGTCGCCGGCGGCCAGGACGCCTTCCAGCAACTCGCCAACAGCCGCGACCAATTCGACAACAGCATCAGCCTCATGGGCAACGGCGACCCGCAGACGCTGATGCCCGCGGCGAGCGGTGAAGTGCTGTCGGAACTCTCGGTGCTGCAGAGCCAGTGGACCCAGGTTCGCACGGCGCTCCAGACCATCCTCTCGGCCAAGGACTCGTTGCTGGTCGCCAACCAGTCAGCGGCCGGCATCCGCCAGACCATGCCCGACCTCCTCAAGGCCTGGGACGCGTTCGCCGATGAGGCCAACAAGCGCAACGGCGGACACAACATGGTGTATTACGCCACCAAGCAGGGCTATTACGGCCAGGTGATCCTGCGCGACGTGAACCTGCTCACCACCGGCGGCCACGGCGACGTGTCGGCGGTGACCCAGGAACTGCCCGACAGCATCCAGAGTTTCACGCGCATCACCCGCGGCATGCTGGACGGCAACCCACAACTTGGCCTTGCGCCCGTCACCGATTCGGCGCTGCTGCCGCTGCTGCAGCAGGTGAATGCGAAGTTCAACTCGCTCAACAATAACCTGAACTCG
>DATGHI010000244.1:0-8795 GCA_035308065.1 Gammaproteobacteria bacterium
CGTGGTCACCGGTTGCACCGACAATGTCGGGTTGATGTCCACCGGCGTCACATTGTCGCCTGCGTAGACGTAAGCGGCGGGTTTGCAGGCCGGGTCAGTGACCGCGACTGTGCCGATCATGAGGGTGTTGGCCACGACGCCGTGGATCTGGCCCGTTTCCACGTTGTTCGTTATCCGCAGCACCGGCTTGAGGATGTAATTGCCGTCGGCGAGGATGATGGAGTGGCGCAGGTCGAAGTCGATGGTGAAGTTCACCGCGCCGCCGGCGGCGACTGTGAAGCCGTGCACCAGTTTGAGGCCAGTCTCATCGTCGCTCGGGATGATGAGGGGATGGACCGAACCGTCCGAGAGCATGATGGTGCAGCAGTCGGTCGTGGCGAGCTTCAGGCGTATCCAGGCGTAATCCCCCGCCGGCAGGCTCACCCCGGAGAGGAGCGAGGCGCTGTTACCGCCCTGCTGCTTCAGGAGGTCGATCTGCTGCGGAGAAGGGAAGTTGAACTCCAGGGGTTTCGTGTTGCTGCCCATGTCGTTGTTGCCGCTGCCGTCGTCGCCGTTGTCCATCCCGTCGTTGCCACCCATGTCACCTTGCTGGTCTTGATCACCCCCGCTGTCGTTATCTCCCTGGTCGTCATCGCTCCCTGTACCGCCGCTCGCGTTGCTGTCTTCGCTGCTGCTGCCTTCGGCTTGGTCCTGTTGATCCCCACCGCCCGGTTGTATCTCGATGCCGGTGAAAGTGATCAGCACACTGGTGGCGCCGTCCACAGGAGTGTCGCTGATGGATAGGTTGAGAGTGCCCATGCCGCCGATACCGCTGGAGCCGTTGCAGCCCGTGAGTATCAGTAGGGCGACCGCGAGGAAAGCGGGAAGACCTCTATAGATATTTCGGATGACCATGATTCATCCCTCCTCATGCACGTAAACGCTGCATGATGGTCGCGTCTCGTCAGCCGTGGATGTGAAGTAGTTCACGATAAACGCCATGTCAACAATCCTTATGTAGCCAGGGTTCCACGCGCGCACGACACATGGCGTTGGACATATTTTTTGTGGGCGCCTAGTGTATGCAAACTGTATTCCAACCTGGGATAAAAACGTGCCCCTGAAGGTTTGTCTCGCCGGCGCCGCTGGCCACGTGGGCCGCGAACTCACCCGGGCGATCCTTGACGCGGACGATATCGTGCTCGTGTCGGCCGTGGGTAGGAAGAGCGCGGGGAAGAAGCTCTCGGCCGTCACCGGCGAAGCTCGCGCGGACATCCTGGTGTATGCAGACATCGCCACGGCGCTCAAGACCGCACCCGTGGACGTGCTCATCGATTACACTCGTCCTGACGCCGTGAAGGCGAACGTGCGCGGTGCGATCGAAGCGGGCTGCCATGTGGTCATCGGCACTTCGGGTCTCACAGATGCTGACTACGCCAAGATAGATGCCTGGGCGACGCGACGGGGCGTGGGAGTGTTCGCCGCCGGCAACTTCTCCCTCACCGCCGCCCTGCTGCAGCACTTCGCGGTACTTGCGGCGGCGGCGATGCCCCACTGGGAGATCCTGGATTACGCTGCGGATTCGAAGCCTGATGCGCCGAGCGGTACGGCGCGCGAACTCGCCTATCAATTGGGGCAAGTGATGAAACCCGTGTGGCAGGTGCCGGTGGAGGCGACTCAGGGATTAAAGGAGAGCCGCGGCGCGAGTCTCAACGGCTCGCAGATGCATTCCATCCGTTTGCCTGGTTACTACTCCGCGGTGCAGGCGGTGTTCGGCAGCCCGGGTGAGCGCCTGGAACTCCGCCACGAGTCCACGAGCTACGCGCCCTATGTGGCTGGTACTCTACTGGCGGTGAGACGAGTCCACGCTTTCAAAGGTCTGAAGAGGGGAATGGGCACGCTGCTGGGATTGTAGCCCTCAGCCGTCTTTCTTCGGTTCGAATTCCGTGTAATCCTCGGTCTTCGGCATCTTTTCCATCACCGCCTCAAGCTCCTCCGGGGCAGGCACCACCTTGCGGGTAGCGAGATCGAACCAGGCTCCCTGGCAGTCGATGACGCAGGCAAGCTCCCCGTCCTGGCGGAAGATGCGGTGGCGGATGCGCCAGTGCTTGTGGTTGGGGGAGAGGCCCGCCGCCTCGCAGCTCACACGGATGCGTTCGTTGGGGCGGATCTCCTTCAGGTACTTGAGGTCTTCCCGGAACAGCACCGGCCCGAGGTGCAGTTTCTGGAAATGTCCCAGGCCGAAGCCGTGTTCCGTGAGGAAGCCGATGCGCGCCTGGGCGCCGTAGTCGGCGTAGGCGCTGTGGCGCATGTGGCCGTTGGGGTCCAGGTCCGCCCAGCGGACCTCGAAGGTCTTGGCGTAACTCTGGCTCATGGGCGTTTCCCTGCGGGTTTCGGGGTTTTCGGCAACGGCCATTCTAACCTGCGGCCCCCGCGGCTTATTCGAGCAGGAATTTAGGTTGTCCCTGACCCCCACATCGGCGAAAATACGCGCCCTTTCCCCGGAGCCGCCATGCCCTCCCGCCGCGAACTCGCCAATGCCATCCGCGCGCTCGCCATGGATGCCGTGCAGAAAGCCAAGTCAGGCCACCCCGGCATGCCCATGGGCATGGCGGACATCGCCGAGGTGCTGTGGAACGATTACCTAAAGCACGACCCCGCTACGCCCAAGTGGCCGGACCGGGACCGATTCGTGCTCTCCAACGGCCACGGTTCCATGCTGCAGTACGCGCTCCTGCATCTCACGGGCTATGACCTCCCGATGGACGAGCTGAAGCGCTTCCGCCAACTGCATTCCAAGACGCCGGGGCATCCCGAATACGGCCTGACACCAGGGGTCGAGACCACCACCGGGCCCCTGGGACAGGGCCTCGCCAATGCCGTGGGCATGGCCATCGCCGAGCGCTCGCTCGCAGCCCGTTTCAACCGTCCCGGCTTTAAGCTGGTGGGTCACTACACCTACGTGTTCTTGGGCGACGGCTGCCTCATGGAAGGCATCTCCCACGAGGCCTGCTCCCTGGCGGGTACCTTGGGGCTCAACAAGCTCATCGCCTTCTACGACGACAACGGCATCTCCATCGACGGCGAAGTGCACGGCTGGTTCACCGACGACACGCCGAAGCGCTTCGAGGCCTACGGCTGGCACGTGGTGACGGCGGTGGACGGCCACGATCCGGACGCGGTGAAGCGCGCGATCGAAGAAGCACGCAAGTCGACGGACAAGCCCGTGCTCATCTGCTGCAAGACCATTATCGGTTACGGCGCACCCAATAAGCAGGGCAAGGAATCGAGCCACGGTTCGGCGCTGGGCGACGACGAGGTAGCGTTGGCACGCAAGCAGTTGGGCTGGAACTATGCGCCTTTCGAGATCCCCCAGGAGTATTACAAGGCCTGGGATGCTCGGGGCCGAGGCAAAGCCTACCGGGAGAACTGGGAGGCGGTGTTCAAGAATTACCGTGCCTCCTATCCGGAGCTGGCCGCCGAGTTCGAGCGCCGCATGCAGGGAAAGTTGCCGACCGATTGGCAGGTGAAGTCCCGGGCCTTCATCGAGAAGACTTCGGTGGAAGGTACCGAGATCGCAACGCGCAAGGCCTCGGAAGTGACGCTCAACGGTCTCGGCCCCCTGTTGCCGGAACTCATCGGCGGTTCGGCCGATCTCACCGGCTCGAACCTCACCTGGTGGAAGGGCTCCCGCCCGCTCAACAGGCAGGATTTCGGTGGCAACTATATCTTCTACGGCGTGCGAGAGTTCGGCATGTCCGCAGTCATGAACGGCTTCGTCCTCCACGGCGGCATCATCCCCTACGGCGGCACCTTCCTGACTTTCTCCGACTACGCCCGCAATGCGCTCCGGGTGGCGTCCATCATGGGCGTGGGCAGCATCTATATATATACCCACGACTCCATCGGCCTGGGTGAGGACGGTCCCACCCACCAGTCGGTGGAGCATCTCGCTTCCCTGCGCCTCATGCCGAAGATGGAATTGTGGCGGCCTTGCGACGACACGGAGACCGCGGTGGCCTGGATCCGCGCCATCGAGCGCCGCGACGGTCCTACGAGCCTCGCGCTCTCGCGCCAGAACCTGCCGCATTTCAGCCGCAGCCCCGAACAGCTTGCGGCGGTGCGTCGCGGCGGTTACATACTGGTGGATACGCATGGGCAGCCCGATGCCATCCTCATCGCCACCGGCTCCGAGGTGGCGCTGGCCGCCGCCGCCGCCAAGAAACTCCTCGACAAGGGTGTGAAGGTGCGGGTGGTGTCCATGCCCTGCACCAGCCTTTTCGACGTCCAGGACGCGGCCTACCGCGAGAGCGTGTTGCCCGCCAAAGTCGGCGCGCGGGTGGCGGTGGAAGCGGGCGTCACCGCCGGCTGGCACCGCTATGTAGGCCCCGCGGGCCGCATCGTTGGCCTGGACCGTTACGGCGAGTCCGCCCCGGCCAAGGACGTGTTCGAGTATTTCGGCTTCACCATGGACAACGTGGTGAAGCAGGTGGAGGCGGCATTGGGCCGTCACTGAATCTAATCCGGATTCCGAGCGAGGAGATAGAGCGATGGCCATCAAGGTAGGTATCAACGGTTACGGCCGCATCGGCCGCAACATCCTGCGCGCCCTGTACGAGGCGAAGCGCACCGGCGAGATCAAGATCGTCGCCATCAACGACCTGGGCGACGCGGCCACCAACGCCCACCTGACCCGCTACGACACCGCCCACGGCAAGTTTCCGGGTGAGGTGGCCGTGGACGGCGACCACATGGTGGTGAACGGTGACCGCATCCGGGTGTTCGCTGAACGTGATCCCTCTAAGATCGGCTGGGCGTCCGTGGGTGCCGACGTCGTGCTGGAGTGCACGGGACTCTTCACCAGCAAGGCCAAGGCCTCGGCGCACCTCGCCGGCGGTGCCAAGAAGGTCATCATCTCCGCCCCAGGCGAGAAGGACGTGGACGCTACCGTGGTGTTCGGCGTCAATGACAAGACCCTGAAAGCTTCCCATACCGTCATTTCCAACGCCAGCTGCACCACCAACTGCCTGGCGCCGCTCGTCAAGGTGCTGCACGAGAACATCGGCCTAGTGAGCGGCTTCATGACAACGGTGCATTCCTACACCAACGACCAGGTGCTCACGGACGTCTACCATAAGGACCTGCGTAGGGCCCGTTCCGCTACCCATTCCATGATCCCCACCAAGACCGGTGCGGCGGCCTCCATCGGGCTGGTGATGCCGGAACTGGCAGGCAAGCTGGACGGTATCTCCATCCGCGTGCCCACTATCAACGTGTCGCTTGTGGACCTGTCCTTCATCGCGGCCCGCGACACCAGCGTGGAGGAGATCCACAAGATCATGAAGAACGCCTCCCAGGGTCCTCTCAAAGGTCTCCTCAACTACAGCGATGCGCCGCTGGTATCCGTGGATTTCAACCACGACCCGGCCTCCAGTACCTACGATGCCACCATCACCAAGGTCATCGGCCGGCTGGTGACGGTATATTCCTGGTACGACAACGAGTGGGGCTTCAGCAACCGCATGCTGGACACCACCGTCGCTTACTGGAACGCCAAGTGACGGCTTTCACACTGTTGAAATAGTATTTTGCAAGGATACGCGGCGTGAACATACTCAAGATGACCGATCTGGACCTGAAGGGTAAGCGGGTCCTGATCCGGGAAGACTTGAACGTGCCGGTGGCGGCGGGCAAGGTGACCAGCGACGCGCGCATCCGCGCATCGCTGCCCACCGTGCTGCACGCCCTCAAGGCTGGCGCCTGCGTCATGCTTATATCCCACCTCGGCCGTCCCAAGGAAGGGGTGTACGACCCGGAGTTGTCGCTGGCGCCGGTGGCGGAGCGGCTCACGCAGCTCCTGGGCGTGAAGGTGCCGCTGGTGAAGGACTGGATCGACGGCGTGGAGGTGGCGCCGGGCGGCGCCGTGCTCTGTGAGAATGTACGATTCCTGAAGGGCGAGAAGAAGGACGACGAAGCCCTGGCGCGCAAGATGGCAGCGCTCTGCGACATCTATGTCATGGATGCTTTCGGCACCGCGCACCGAGCCGAGGCCTCCACCCACGGCGTCGGCAAGTACGCGCCCGTGGCCTGCGCGGGCCCGCTGTTGGCGGGCGAACTGGAAGCTCTCGGTCGCGCTCTCGCGAATCCGGCGCGGCCGCTGGTAGCGATCGTGGCGGGTTCTAAGGTCTCCACCAAGCTCACGGTGCTGGACTCGCTCACCAAGGTCGTGGACCAGTTGATCGTGGGCGGCGGCATCGCCAACACCTTCATCGCGGCCGCCGGTCACAAGGTGGGCAAGTCGCTGTACGAACCGGACCTGGTGCCGGAGGCGAAACGCCTCACCCAGGCGGCCAAGTCCCGCGGCGGAGACATCCCGCTGCCCACGGACGTGGTGGTGGCAACGGAATTCTCCGCCACGGCGGAGGCCGACGTCCGCAAGGTGGACAGCGTCGGCGCCGACGAGATGATCCTGGACATCGGACCCGACACCGCGGCGCAGTACGCGAAGCTCATCAAGAACGCCGGCACCATCGTCTGGAATGGGCCGGTGGGCGTGTTCGAGTTCGACCAGTTCGGCGAGGGCACGCGGACGTTGGCAGAGGCCATCGCCGGCAGCAAGGCGTTCTCCATCGCCGGTGGCGGTGACACCCTCGCGGCGCTGGACAAGTACGGCGTGGCCGATCGCATCTCCTACGTGTCTACCGGCGGCAGTGCGTTCCTGGAATTCCTCGAAGGCAAGACCTTGCCGGCCGTCGCGATGCTCGAGGAGAGAGCCGCCGCCAAGCGTAAGCAGGCATAGATTCGCGTCGTGGTGACTGAAAGGGCATAATTGGACGCATGCCACGCAGAACAAAAATAGTCGCCACCCTCGGCCCTGCCACCGATTCCCCCGAAATCATGGAAGCCATCATCCGCGCCGGCGTCGATGTGGTGCGGCTCAATTTCTCCCACGGCGAGCCCGAGGATCACCAGCACCGCGTGGACTTGGTGCGCAAGGCGTCCGCTGCCGTAGGCAAGGACGTGGGTGTGCTCGGCGACCTGCAGGGCCCCAAGATCCGCATCGAGAAGTTCAAGGACAAGAAGATCGTCCTCAAGGACGGCCAGCGCTTCGTGCTGGACGCGGGACTGGCCGACGACGCCGGCGACGACACCCAGGTGGGGCTGACCTACAAGGAGCTCCCCAAGGACGTGAAGACCGGCGACCTGCTGGTGCTGGGGGACGGCGAGATCTCCATGCGCGTGGCGGAGGTCTTCGGTTCCCGTATCACCTGCATCGTGGAGAACGGCGGGACGCTCTCGGACCACAAGGGCATCAACCGCCAGGGCGGCGGGCTCTCGGCGGGCGCGCTCACCGACAAGGATTATCAGGACATCCGCCTTGCGGCGCAGCTTGGCGTGGACTACCTGGCGGTGTCCTTCCCGCGCGATGCCCAGGACGTCGAGCAGACGCGCATCCTGCTGAACGCCGCCGGCGGCCGCGCCGGCATCGTTGCCAAGATCGAGCGTTCCGAGGCCATCCAGAACCTGGACGCCATCATCCGCGCCTCGGACGCCGTCATGATAGCCCGCGGCGACCTGGCGGTGGAGATCGGCGACGCCGAGCTACCGGGAGTGCAAAAACACATCATCCACCGCGCCCGTGACCTGAACCGCACGGTCATCACCGCCACGCAGATGATGGAATCCATGATCAACAGTCCGGTGCCGACCCGCGCCGAGGTGCTGGACGTGGCCAACGCCGTCATGGACGGCACCGATGCGGTGATGCTCTCGGCCGAGACCGCCAGCGGCAAGTATCCCCTCAAGACCGTGGAAGCCATGGCGCGGGTCTGCCTCGGCGCCGAGAAGAGCCGCCTCACCACGCGCTCGCGCATCCGCAAGGAACAGCGCTTCACCAAGGTGGATGAAGCCATCGCCATGTCGGTGATGTACACCGCCAACCACATGGACGTGAAGGCCATCATCGCGCTGACCGAATCGGGCTCGACCGCCCTGTGGATGTCGCGCATCAGTTCCGGCATCCCCATCTACGCCATGACCCGTCACGAGACTACGCGCCGGCGCGTGACCCTGTGCCGCGGAGTCTATCCCGTGGCTTTCGACGTGATGCACACCGACCCAGACCACGTGCTGCGCGATGCCGCCGACGAACTCAAGAGGCAACGGGTGGTGAAGGACGGGGACTACGTGATCTGCACCAAGGGCGAGTTCAGCGGCATCACCGGCGGCACCAACAGCCTCAAGATCATCAGGGTCGGGGAATAAAACCCCGCCCCGTACTTCCGCGCCCTGCGCCGTTTTTCTTGACCCTTCGGGATAGCGCGTGTTAAACCTCGATACTCGAGGCGCCGTTGCGCCATGCATCCAAACACATATATATCGTCTTCGGTAAAGGGTTCGATGCGCAGTCTGTCCCTGGCGGCGGTGGCCGCCACGTCCCTGTTCGCCTTCATCGGCTTCGCCCAGGCGGCCTTCGTGGACGCCCCCGCGCGCGGCTGGGTGGCCCACAAGGAAGGTGTCTCCGCCCGGGCCTCCGTGACGGATGAGAGCGCCTATTACATCGTGCGTCTCAAGGACGCGCCAGCCGCCATGTATCAGGGCGGGATATCCGGCTACGCCGCCACCAACCCGCGGGTCGCGGGAGCCCCTATCCTTGACGTGAGCGCGCCCGCCACCCAAGGTTACGCGGCCTATCTCGCCGATCGCCAAGACGAGACCCTGGGCGCGGCGCAGCAGCTGCTGGGGCGCTTCCTGGCTCCCCGGTTCAGTTACCGCTACGCCCTGAACGGCATGTCGCTGCGCCTCAACCGTGCCGA
>DATGHI010000245.1:0-10780 GCA_035308065.1 Gammaproteobacteria bacterium
AAGGGCAGGACGTGAGCATCTACCCCAGGGAGTTCGGCGCGCTCCAGGCCTACGCGCAGCGTTTCAACGACCGTGAAAGCATCCTTTCCCGTGCCCTGATTGTCGCCATCATCCCCATCACCGCGGTTCTCGCCTGGGCGCTCATGATGTTCCTCGGGGAGAATCTCGCGCGGCAATTCATCTTCAGCGCCCATTTCTGGAGCTTTTTCCTGTTGCTCCTCACTGGCCTTAATGCCATCTATCTCGTCGTCTATGAATTCGCCCTGCATTTACTGCATTACGACGGTCTGCGGATACTCCTGACGAACGAAGTATTTTCAGCGTCACTGCTGGTCGCGACGGCCATCTACACCTGGTTTGGCTTGAGGCGGTTCAGCGGTTACGGTGCCGTGGGCGCATCCGCGGTGACGGTCTGGTATCTGCTGGCGGCGATTTTCTCCCTGAGCCTCTACCGCAGCCTGATGTTCTTCGTCACCTATGTATCGCTCTTGGCCTGATATGCGTCCCATGATGTTGACCATAGGCCATTCCACACGTCCGCTGGAGGAATTCATCGGCTTGCTGAAGGAGAACGGCGTCACGCGCCTCCTGGATGTGCGCACCGTACCGCGCTCGCGCCACAACCCGCAGTACAACGCCGACGCGCTCCCCGAGCCGCTGGCGGAGGCGGGGATCGCCTACCAACACATGCCGGAGCTGGGGGGTTTGCGTAAGCCGAAGAAGGATTCGGTTAACCAGGGTTGGCGCAACGCGAGTTTCCGCGGCTACGCCGATTACATGCAGACGCCTGAGTTCGGGTCGGCCCTCGGGACTCTCATGGCTTTGGCGGATAAAGAACCGGTATGCATCATGTGCGCCGAGGCGGTGCCCTGGCGCTGCCACCGGTCGCTCATCAGCGACGCCCTCGCGGTGCGTGGCGTGCAGGTGCGGCATATCATGGGCCCCGGCAAGACCGGCGAGCACAAGCTCACACCCTTCGCCCACGTGGAGGGCCTGCATATCACCTATCCATTTGCTCTTGAAGAGTAAACGCCATGCAATATCTACACAGCATGATCCGGGTGTCCGATCTCGAGGACACGCTGGATTTCTTCTGCAACAAACTCGGCTTTACTGAGATCAGCCGTTCCGAGCATGAGAAAGGCCGGTACACGCTGGTGTTCCTGGCGGCGCCGGGGGATGTTGAAGCGGCGGGGCAGAAGAAAGCGCCGCTGGTGGAGCTGACCTACAACTGGGACGAGCAGGGCTACAACGGCGGACGGAACTTCGGTCATCTGGCCTACCGGGTGGAGGACATCTACGCTCTCTGCGAGCGGCTCATGGAGGCGGGGGTAGTGATAAATCGCCCACCTCGAGATGGTCATATGGCATTCATCCGCACCCCGGACAACATCTCCATCGAACTGCTGCAGAAAGGCGACGCACTGCCGCCAAAAGAACCCTGGGCATCAATGCCCAATGCAGGTACTTGGTAGGCGCTCTGCCTATATAGACCTGTGCCATGTGTGTAAACTTCGCCGTCCGGCGTTTACCACGCTGGAGAAATCATAATATTTGGGAGTTTGCACATGGCTAAGATCGGCATCGTCGGCGCCGGCATGGTGGGCAGCGTCATCGCTCAGGACCTGGCCGCCGCACACGACGTGACCTCCGCGGATGTGAGCGCCCCGGCGTTGGCGCGCCTCGCTGAGAAGGGCATCAAGACGCAGTCCCTGGACAGCCGTGATGCGGGGGCTCTCCAGACGTTCGTAGCACCCTTCGACCTCGTGGTCACGGCGGTGCCCGGCTTCATGGGTTTCGCGACCCTGAAATCTGTCATCGAAGCGGGCAAGGACGTGGCCGACATCTCCTTCTTCCCCGAGGATGCCCTGGCGCTCGACGCGCTCGCCAAACAGAAGGGTGTGCGTGTCATCACCGACGTGGGCGTGGCCCCCGGCATGGACAACGTGATCCTCGGTCATCACGACAAGCACATGAAGGTCACGCGCTTCGAGTGCTTGGTGGGCGGCCTGCCGCAGAAACCCGAGCCGCCGTTCCTCTACAAGGCCCCGTTCTCGCCCATCGACGTGATCGAGGAATACACCCGCCCGGCGCGCCTGCAACGCGGCGGCAAGGTGGTGACGCTGCCGGCGCTCACCGAGCGCGAGATGATCCGTTTCGAACGGCCGGGTGAGCTGGAGGCCTTCAATACTGACGGTCTGCGTTCGCTGCTGTTCACCATGGCCCATATCCCGGACATGTCCGAGAAGACGTTGCGCTACCCCGGGCACATAGCGCTCATCGAGAGTCTGAAACAGGCGGGCTTCTTCGGCGAGACGCCGCTGGACGTGAAGGGCGGGAAAGTGGCGCCGCTGGACCTGACTTCACGCCTGCTCATAGACCAATGGAAGCTCAAGCCCGGCGAACCTGAACTCACGGTGATGCGCGTCACGGTTGAAGGCGAGGAGCAGGGCAGGCGGCTGCGGCATGTCTGGGACATGTACGACGAGTACGACCCCAAGACCGGATTCTCATCGATGGCCCGCACCACCGGGTTCACCTGCGCCGCCGCTGCTAACCTGCTGCTGGACGGCAAGTTCAAGGACGCCGGCGTGCATCCGCCGGAACACGTGGGCGCGGTGGACGCCTGCTACGTATCCATGCTCGCCTACCTCGCGGAACGTGGTGTGCACTACCGCCAGCGCACTGAGTCACTCTGACTCCTGTCGACTTGCCGGGCGGCGTCGGTGCTCTCTAGCTGATCCAGCCTGCGAGCATGGTTAATGGCCAGTGCACCGGCCGAGCGATGGCTGGATCGCCCCAGGCGCGCATCAGTTCCTCGCCGATCTGCTCCACGGGATCGCTGCCGTTCTTCTTGATGTAGGCTTGGGTGGCGGACCAGCTGCGTAGATATCCCACGTAGGCTTCCAAGCTCCAGTGCAATTCCATGTGGAAGGCGGGCAGGGCGATACGGGTGAACGGGAAGGCCAGGTCCTGGTAGGCGTTCTCCACGTGCTTGCGCTCCGGCGGCCAGTAGGCATCGCCGAGGATGCCGTTGTAGAGCCGTTCCGTGGCCGCATCCACTTCCGGCGACACCGCGCAGCGCATGTAGCACCAGCAGGCGATGATGGCTTCGGGCTTGGCCACGCGGCGCACTTCCGCATAGAAGGCGTCCAGGTCGAACCAGTGCAGAGCCTGGGCCACCGTCACCAGGGACACGCTCCCATCCGGCAGGCCGCTCTTCTCGGCCGGCGCTGCCGCGTAATGCACCTTGGGATGCGCCTGGGCCGCCGCGATCTGTTTCTCGCTGGCATCGGTGGCTTCGACGCGGGCGAAGTGTTCCGCGAGCCCGAGCGCTGCCTGGCCGTTGCCGGTGGCGCAATCCCACACCCACTCCCGGTCCGGCGCGAGGGCCGCCAGGGCCTTGAACAGGGCGGCGGGATAGGCGGCGGGGCGGTAGCGGGAATAGTCGGCGGCGTGGCCGGAGAAGTGGTCTTTGAACGTGTTCGCCGTCATGCGCATAGTATACCGGCGCGATTTGCGGCGTATTCCCGAGCCCCAGAGGAACATCCCATGAAAGTTATGGCCATGGTCGGCAGCCTGAGGCAGGCTTCCTACAACAAGCTCGCGCTGCGGGCCGCGCAGGAACTCAAACCTGCGGACATGGAGATCGAGAATTCCGACCTCGGCGGCTTGCCGCTATACAACGACGACATCCGGCAGGAGGGCTATCCGCCGGTGGTGCTGGACTTGTGCGCGCACATCCAGACGGCGGATGCTCTGTTGTTCGTTACACCCGAATACAACTACTCTCTCCCCGGCGTGCTCAAGAATGCCATCGACTGGGCGTCGCGGCATCCCCAGCAACCCCTGGACGGCAAGCCTGCGGCGATCATGGGAGCGTCCACCGGACGGCTTGGCACCGCCCGTGCCCAGTATCACCTGCGGCAGATAGGCGTGTTCGTGAACCTGCACTTCATCAACCGGCCGGAGGTGATGATCGCGGGTGCCGCCAAGGCATTCGACGCCTCGGGCCGGCTCACGGACGAAGGTGCCCGCAAGCTCATCGCGGAATTGCTCGCGAACCTGCGCGACTGGACGCTGAAACTGAAAGCCAAATGAAGAAGCGCCGCTATGCGGCGCTTCTTTGTCCATTCGGATCCCGGTTCAGTGTTGTGTGGCTTCGCCGCCGGTGGCGGACAGCCACTTCATGAGCGGCACCGCCGCGATCGCGAGCACCGTTCCGGCCACTGCCACGTAACCCAGGTTCATGAAGAGATGGGTGTAGAGGGGTAGGGATTGTACGGGGTCGGTGACATCCTTGGGCACGCTGGCGAAGTTGGCCACGAAGCCGCCCAGGTATTGGGAGATGCCCGTGGCCAGGAACCAGGTGCCCATGATGAAGCCGCGTAGCTTCGGTCCCACGTAGCGCGCCACCATGGCTAACCCTAAGCCGCTGATCAGCAGTTCGCCCAGGGATTGCAGGCAGAACCCCCAGAACATCCAGGATAGGCCGACCTTGCCGTCCACGGCGAACACTCCGCTCATGCCGTAGACGAAGAAACCGAGGCTCAGGATGGCGAAGCCGGCGGCGAACTTGGTGGCGACGTGGAAGTCGCCGCGGCCCTTGCTCAGGTGATTGTAGAGCCAGGCGAGCGGCGGGCTCAGCAGGAAGATCCACAGCGGGTTGAACCACTGCACCATCGCCGCCGGCACGTGCAGGCCGTAGAGGTTGAGGTCCACGTTGCGTAGCGCGTACAGGGTCAAGGACGTGGACATCTGCTGGTAGAAGATGAAGAACAGCATGGTCTGGGCGGTGAGGATGGCCACCGCGATCAAGCCCTTGCGCTCGCCCGGACTGCCTTTGTAGATCATCATGCCGAAGATCACGATCATGCCGGCGAAAGCGGTCCAGGCCAGGTCGCGGGCGTATTGCTTGTCCTCGATGATGGCGGCCACGACGGCGATACTGAGCGCCGCTCCCACTAGGACGACGGCGAACTTCTTCTTGTCCAGGGGCTTGAAGTCCGGCTCCGAACCCACGTGTGCCAGATGGCGGCGCATCAGGAAATAGTTCATGACGCCGACCGCGAGTCCGGCGGAGCAGAACGCGAACGCCACGTGCCAGCCCCAGAACACCTGGATGATGGGGGTGAAGAACTGCGACAGGGCGGCGCCCAGGTTCACGGCCATGTAGTACATGGTGAAGGCGCTGTCGATCTTGGCGGACTCACCCTCGTAGAGCTTGGAGATGAGGTTGGCCGGATTCGACTTGAAGAGCCCGCCTCCGATGGCGCATACCGCAAGGGCCACGAACAGCAGGGCGGGGTCAGGGATCGCCAGCATGCCGTAACCGATCACCAGGATGATGGCCCCCATGACCGCAGTGCGTTTGCTGCCCAGCACCCGGTCGCCGATCCAGCCGCCGATGGCGGGGATGGCGTAGGCGATGCCGGTGAAGGCGGAGAACGTGAGGTAGGAGTTGTCGTCGGTGTAACCCAGCTGCTGCACCATGTACAGCACGACGATCTGGGTCATGCCGTAATAGCCGAAGCGTTCCCACATCTCGACGAAGAACAGGGTGACGAACCCCAGCGTCTTGGACGGCGTCGCGGCCTGTGCGTTCATGGGGATTCCCGCGTGAGGGAGGGGCGGGCCTGAGGTCCTTGGAATGGACTCTTTCCTGCGGCCCGCGACCTTAGTACCAGAATATGAAGGTGCTGTGAAGCCGAGGCAGGGCCTGGCTGTCTGGACTGTGTCTATCCAGTGGGCTAATCGCCCCAGAGGCCGAGCTGGCCGCTCTCACTGGGGACGCGGAAACGGTCGGTGGAAAGACGCATGCGCCGGAAACCGAGATCGAGACGCTTGGTCGCGAGGGCGAAGCGCTGGGCGATCAGGTCCGCGAAGCGTCCCGTGCCGCGGAAGCGGGTGCCGAAACCGGAATCGTAGTCCTTGCCTTCCCGCGACTGCCGGATGATGCTCATCACGTGCTCCGCCTTGAGCGGGTAGTGGGTGGCGAGCCACTCCCTGAAGAGGTCCTTGAGTTCATAGGGCAGGCGCAACAGCACGTAACCGGCGCCACGGGCGCCTGCTGCAGCCGCCTGCTCGAGTATCCGCTCCATCTCCGCGTCGTTGATCATGGGGATGATGGGCGCGGTCATGACGCCCACCGGCACGCCGGCCTTGGCCAGCGCCTCGATTGCCTTCAGGCGGCTCCAGGAGCTAGGCGCCCGGGGCTCAAGGCTGCGTTTGAGACCGTCATCCAGGGTGGTGATGGTCACGAACACCGCCGCCAGTTCCTGTTTGGCCATGTCCGCGAGGATGTCTAGGTCGCGGGTGACGAGCGTGCTCTTGGTGATGATGCTCACAGGGTGGCGGAAACGCAGCAACGTCTCGAGTATGCCCCGGGTCAGCTTCAGCTTACGCTCCGCCGGTTGGTAGGGGTCGGTGTTGGCGCCCAAGGTGATGCCCTGGGGCCGGTAACTCGGCTTGCGCAGTTCCTGGTCCAGGAGTTCCGCCGCGCGGTCCTTGTAGAAGATCTTGGTCTCGAAATCGAGGCCTGGTGAGAGGTTGAGGTAGGCGTGGCTCGGCCTCGCGTAACAGTAGATGCAGCCGTGCTCACAGCCCTTGTAGGGGTTGATGGACTGGGCGAATGGTATGTCGGGCGACTGATTGCGGGTGATGATGCTGCGGGTCGGGTCAGGGCGCAGCTGCGTCTCTATGGGAGGCGCTTCCTCGTCCTCCAGGGGCCGATTCCAGCCGTCATCGGCGTCTTCCCGGCGCAATGTCTCGAAGCGCCCTTCGGGGTTTGAGAGGGCGCCACGGCCTTTATGGGCGGTAGGGGCTTTCATGGGATTTCAAGATAACCTGTATATACGTACAGTATAGCAGAAGCGGCCTGGCCAGAGGTTTGGGGCGGCTCAGACCCCGTGCTAAGGTACGGGCCGCTCAGCGATTTTTGTGCCCGTCCATGAGACCCGCGATGAAATCCCCGCTTTTGATCCTGGCAGCTGTCCTGTTGCTGGCCGCTTGCGCATCGTCCCCGCCCGCACCGATACCCAAGCCCGCCGCGCCCCATGTGCCGCTCCTCATCGCCACCGCCGTGGACGATTCCGCTCCCGCCTCCATCGAGGCGCGCCTGAATTCGAAGGGCGACAGCCAGATGCTGCTGCGCTTCACGGTGACGGCCGAGGGCAAGGTGCAGGACGCCTCGGTGCTCATGAGCAAGCTGCCGCAAGACACGGACGCGGCCGTGCTCGCCGCCTTCAGTGCATTGCGCTTTCGGCCGTACCTGGAGCTGGGCAAGCCCGTGGTCCGTGAGTTCATCTACCCGCTGTTCTTCGGGCCCAATGCGGTCTCGGATCGCACGCGCTTCCTCTGCCGCCACGAGGATGAACGCTATCAGCCCCAAAGCCGCTGCGACATCGTGACGAGCGGTGCCTGGCGCGTGTACCGCATCACGCCACCTTACCCCTCCGGACTCGCCGAACCCGTGAGTGGTGCGGTGACGCTCTCCTTCGACTTGGACGCCGACGGCGTGCCGAGCAATGTGAAGGTGGTGAAGTCCGTGCCGCCCGGGGTGTTCGATACCGCTGCCGTCGTGGCGCTGCAGCAGTGGTACTTCGAGACCGTGGACGGCAGCCCACCCACCGGAGTGCAGCACGCCACGGTGACGGTGAACTTCACGCCGCCGGCGGCGTCGAAATCCGCGGGAGGCGCTTGAAGCAAGTTCAAGGTCTACGGTCTGAACAGTTCCGGTAACTGCTACAAGGTGAAGCTCATGCTGAGCCTCCTGGGCGAGCCATTCGAATGGATCCAGGTGGACTCGACGAAGGGTGAGACGCGCACGCCGGAATTCCTGGCGCGCAACCCCAACGGCAAGATACCGCTGCTTGAGAGCGACGACGGCCGCTACCTGCCGGAATCCAACGCCATCCTGTGTTATCTCGCCGAGGGTACGGAGTTCCTGCCGGTGGAGCGCTGGGCGCGGGCCGAGGTGCTGCAATGGATGTTCTGGGATCAGTACAGCCATGAGCCCTACGTCGCCACCGCGCGCGCCATCCTCTACTACCAGAAGAACCCGGCGGACCCGAGCCTGCCGCAGAAGACCGAGCGCGGTTACCAAGCGTTAGCGCTCATGGAGCGGCATCTCTCTCAGCACGAATTCTTCGTGTGCGAAAGGTACACCGTGGCCGACATAGCCCTCTATGCTTATACCCATGTGGCCCATCAGGGGGGCTTCGATCTCGGCCGCTTCACCGCGCTACAGGCATGGTTTGGCCGTGTAATGGCGCATCCGAGGCATGTGCCGATGCTGGCTTGATTGGGATTAAAATCCCACGTAATTTTTGGGACGGTAAACCCCAAAAAATCCTTTCCAAACAGGCACTTCCACAATCCCCCGCAGTGGTGTATATCCCTTCCGCGTACCAACAATAAATAGACTCCTCGACTGGAGGCCGCGGCTGGTCCCCGCGGTAGGGCAAGGGAGAGTCCGGCATGGCAGCGAGAGGGCCCGTGTTGCAACGGGCGCTGGTCACGCTCATGGTGCGAATGCTGCGCCCTATGGCGCGCGTCGCCCTGAGACATGGCATGTCGTGCCTCGAATTCGAAGACGTCACCCGTTGGGTGTTCGTGGACGCGGCACTGCACGACCCCGTGCTCACCCTGTCTGGCCGCGGCAAGCAGTTCAAATCCCGCGCCGCGATCCTGACGGGACTGTCCCGCAAGGAAGTGATGCGTCTCTCGCGGCAGCCGGCGCCCGGCGACCACGAGGACATCGCCTGCCGTAACCGCGCCGCGCGCGTGGTGGCAGGCTGGTACACCCCGCCCTTCGCCGACGCCCGCGGCACGCCGCGGGTGCTGCCCATCAAGGGAAGCGTCGAATCCTTCGTGCGCCTGGTCAGGGACCACGGCGGCGACGTGCCTTACCGCGCCATCCTGGACGAGCTGGTGCAGTGCGGGTTGGCGGAGAAGATCAACGGCCGGGCCGTGCGCCTCAAGTTCCGGGGCAAGACTTATCCGCACGCCTTGGGGGAATCGCTGCAAAGGGCAGGCGATGGCCTGGACGGCCTGCTGGCGCATGTGGAACGTCACCTGCACGGCGAAGACAAGAACGGCCGACGCCGCTGAAGGCATTTGGCCCCGTCGGTCGCGGCGGGTACCATCGTCCCGATCCAAGAGACCCGGAGCCTGCCGTGCGCGCGACCCGCTTCCGCTGGGCGGTCATCGCCCTCATCTTCTCCATCACCGTGGTGAATTACGTGGACCGGGCGGCCCTGTCCTACGCGGTGCACGGCATCTCCGTCGAGTTCGGCTTCAGCGCCGCCGAGGCCGGGCGCATCCTCGGCGCCTTCGGCCTGGGTTACATCGTCACTACCTTCCTGGGCGGCCTGTGGGCCGACCACTATGGCGCCCGCAGGACGCTGTTCGTGGCGTCCCTCGTGTGGTCCGTCTCCATCGGCATGACCGGTCTCGCCGCGGGCTTCGGCATGCTCTATGGGGCACGGGTGCTCCTGGGGCTGGCGGAAGGGCCGAATTTCCCAGCCCTGAACCGCGCCGTGGCCGACTGGCTCTCGAGCCGCGAGCGGGCCATCGCGCTCTCCAACTCGCTGGTGGCGGTGCCGCTGGCGCTCGCCCTGGGAGCGCCCCTGGTCACGCAGCTCATCCTGCATCTCGGCTGGCGCGGCATGTTCCTGGCGCTGATGCTCCTGGGGGTGCTGTGGCTGCCCTTGTGGTGGCGTTATTTCAGGGACTTCCCGGAAGACTGCCCCCGGGTGAATACGGCGGAACTCGCCCATATCCGCGACGGCGTCCAGCTTTCGCCGGCGGAACGCGTCGCCGCCCGGGAGGCCCGCCGCCGCCACGGCGGGCCGCTCTGGAAATTCTTGTTCACGAACCCGACGCTGCTCGCCAACAACTGGGCGTTCTTCGTGTTCGGTTATTACCTGTTCTTTTTCATGACCTGGTTGCCGAGCTACTTCCAGCAGGTCTACCACCTGGATCTGAAGCAGGTAGGCGTCTTCAACATCCTGCCCTGGCTCCTGGCGGCGCTGCTGTTATGGGGTTTCGGCTATCTCTCGGACTGGCTGCTGAGACGCACCGGACGGCTGCGCGTCGCCCGCTCCCATCCCATCTGGATCTCGCAGCTCCTGGCGGCGCTCTGCATCCTGCCGGTCATCTATACCCACAAGTTCGGCGTGGCCCTTGCGTTCATCTCCCTGGCCGTGGCCTTGAGCATGAGCGCCAACAGCGCCTACTACGCCATCAACGTGGACGTGGCGAGGGAGCGTTCCGGCACCGCCCTCGGCGTCATGGACGCGCTCTTCGCCCTGGCGGGTTATTTCGCGCCTACGCTCACGGGCTGGCTGGTGGGTAGCACCGGCAGCTTCGACACGCCGTTCTGGCTGTTGTTCGGTCTGGCGATCTCTTCAGTGCTGATCGTGGTTTTTTTCCATCAGCCGGATCGAAGTTCGAAACTGGAACAACCCGCATAAAACGCCCGCCTTCCGGCGGGCGTTTCGCTTCTGATCGCCAATCCTTATTGATGTGTGGCGTCGTCGTAGAACTTCGCGAGATCCGCTTTCAAGGCTTTCAGCGCCGGCTCATGCATGTAGATCATGTGCCCCGATTCGTAGTAGCCGTAGCGGATGTTCTTCACGAGCGAGGGGTCCAGGCCCATGTGGTCGAGCGTGTACTCGGTCTCGAAGAACGGCGTGGCGAAGTCGTAGTAGCCGTGGCCGAGAACACCAGCATGTGCGGGTCCTCGCTCATGGCCGGCCGGAGGTCCTCGGCCACGTCG
>DATGHI010000246.1:0-3174 GCA_035308065.1 Gammaproteobacteria bacterium
TTCGGCAAGCAGGAGATCTATCACCAGGGCGTCACCGCCGTGGTGCCCTACAGCGGCACCGGCAAGCTGGACCTGGAACTGGTGTACCAGGGCTGCGCCGAGGTGGGCTTCTGCTATCCGCCCCAACACAAGCACGTGAGCCTCGATCTCGTAGCGGCGGCGTTGCCGATAGCTCCAGCTGCTGCTGCACCTGTCGCCCCGGCGGCCACGCCGGGAGCCGCGACGAGCGCGGTGCATCCAACCGATCTCGCCGCGCTGGTGAACGGCAACAACACCGGCGACGTGAACAATTTCCTGAAGCCCGACCAGGCCTTCATCATCAGCGCCGTCGCCAAGGACGCGAACACCCTGGAGCTGCGCTGGCAGATCGCCGCGGGCTATTACCTCTACCGGCAGAAGTTCAACCTGGCGAGCGACAACCCGGACGTGCAGCTCGGCACGCCGGACTTCCCGGAAGGCGAGATCAAGAACGATCCCTACATGGGCACCAGCGAGATCTACAGCCATGACGTGGACGTGCTGATCCCGGTGACCCGCAGCAACGGCGCCGCCAGGTTCAACCTGCAGGCGGTCTACCAGGGCTGCGCCGAGGCGGGCTTCTGCTATCCGCCCATCACCAAGCTGATGCCCGTGGACCTCACGGTCGCGGCACCGCTCTCCGGCACCGCCCCCGCCGCGGCCCCGCCGGCGTCGGAGCAGAACCGGCTGGTGGACCTCCTGAAGAACGGCGGCCTCGTGGCGGTGATGCTCACCTTCCTCGGCTTCGGCATGCTGCTCACCTTCACGCCCTGCGTGCTGCCCATGATCCCCATCATCTCCGGCATCATCGTCGGCCAGGGCAAGAAGCTCTCCACCGCCCGCGCCTTCTCCCTCTCCCTCACCTACGTCTTGGCCATGGCGCTCGTCTACGCCGGCGTCGGCGTGGTGGTGGGCCTCTTGGGTGCCAACATCCAGTTGGCGCTGCAGAACCCTTGGGTGCTCTCGGTGTTCAGCCTGATCTTCGTGGGGCTGGCGCTCTCCATGTTCGGCTTCTACGAGCTGCAGATGCCGAGCGCCGTACAGTCCTGGCTCACCCACCACAGCAGCACCCAGAAATCCGGCGCTTATATCGGTGTCGCCATCATGGGCATGCTCTCGGCCCTGATCTGCGGCCCCTGCATCACCGCGCCGCTGGTGGCGGCGCTGGTGTTCATCGGCCAGACGGGCTCGGCGCTGCGCGGCGGCCTGGCGCTGTTCGCGCTTGGCTTAGGCATGGGCGTGCCGCTGCTGGTGGTGGGCACCTCCGCCGGGCGGCTGCTGCCCAAGGCGGGCCCCTGGATGAACGCCGTCAAGCACGTGTTCGGCGTGATCATGCTCAGTCTCGCCATCTGGTTCATCTCCCGGGTCATCCCCGGACCCCTGACGCTGGCGCTATGGGCCTCGCTCTCCATCGTCTGCGGCATCTACCTGGGGGCGCTGGAGCCGCTGCACGTGCACGCCCCCCACACCGGCTGGCGCAGCCTGTGGAAGGGCTTGGGCATCATCGCCCTCTTATATGGATTGATCCTGTTGGTGGGCGCGGCCTTGGGAGGGGATGATCCCTTTAGGCCTCTTACGGCGCTCGCCAGCGACGTACAAGGACGTACTAGTGTCGCGGGAGGCATGGAGCCGGGAGCGACCAAACGCACATCAGCTCTTCCATTCAAAAGGATCAAGACGCTCGCGGACCTGGACCGGGAGATCGCCGCGGCGGGCGGGAAGCCCGTGATGCTCGACTTCGCCGCCGACTGGTGCGTGGCCTGCAAGGAACTGGAGCACGACACCTACAGCGACCCGCAGGTGCAGGCGGCGCTCAAGGACGTGGTGCTCTTGCAGGCGGACGTGACCGCCTACGACGACGACGACAAGGCGATCTTCCAGCGCTACGGCATCTACGGGCCGCCCACGGTGTTGTTCTTCGGGCCCGACGGCAAGGAACTCTCCGCCGACCGCGTGACCGGCTACGAGGACAGCGACAAATTCCTGCAGAGCGTCCAGACCGCGTTGGGAACTCCTGCCAAATAGCGTCCGACGAGATTCCGTCACCGGTACGACGCGCCGCTATCCCCGTCGCGGGTACATGGGCCGCGTCGGACTGATAGAATCGCCGCAGCATGCAGCCTCCCCGCCACCTGCCCCTCATCGTGCTGTTGCTGGTCGCCTCCGGCGCCGCCGGCTTCGGCGTCTACCAGTGGCTCGCCCCCGGCTCCACGCCGCCGGCGAGCACCGGCGCCATGGTGCCCACGGAAACACCCATGACCCGGGACGAGGCCCTGGGCGAGAAGTTCGACGGCCTCACGGACAGCGCCAGCCACAGCCTCGAAGACTGGCGCGGCAAGGCCATGCTGGTGAACTTCTGGGCCACCTGGTGCGCCCCCTGCCGGGCGGAGATCCCGCTCCTGGTGAAGCTGCAGGCCCAGTACGCCGCCCAGGGCTTCCAGGTCGTGGGCATCGCCACCGACGAGACCAGCGAGAAGGACGTGAAGACCTACTTGAAGAGCATGGTGGTGAACTACCCCATGCTCATGGGCAACGAGGACGTGGGCCGCCTGGTGGCGGGCTTCGGCGGCAACCTGATCGGCCTGCCCTACACCCTGGTGCTGGATCGGGACGGCCGGGTGCTCAAGACCCACGCGGGGGAATTGAGCCCCGACGAGGCCCAGGACCTGATACGCCTCGCCCTGAGTGCGCCCGGGACCCCCGCGCCGGCGGTGACCCAGCCCGCCCCTAGCGTTGTATCGGTTAAATCGGGAACCGCGGCTAAATAAGGCCTATCTCCCTCGAAATGCGGGTTTTCTCCCAGACCGCATGGACAAATCCCTTTCCATGAACCACAATTAACCGGCCCCATGCTAGAGTGGGGCCGTTTCATTGATCCCAACCCAAGAATCCGAGATAAAATCGGACAAAACACCCGGAAATACCGGGGAACTTCGGAAAACTTTCAAAGTCCTGGCGTCGGGCCCGCCCTCCTGGACGGGCAAGCCCCAAGGATCTCAGCCCCTTTTTTGGGGCCACTGGACATGGCAATCCGGGTTTCCGGGGCCGTCTCCGACCGGCTCTAAGAATCCTGCCCCCACAATCGTGAATAGCATGGAAACGAGGTGAACGTGTCCCAGATCCTGCTCCTCAACGGCCCCAACCTGAACCTGCTGG
>DATGHI010000247.1:0-4164 GCA_035308065.1 Gammaproteobacteria bacterium
GGCGGCGATCCCGAGGATAAAACGCGCGTCTTGCTCAACTACAGCGTGCCGTTGTTCGTGACGCCTGCGACGGACGGTGACCAACAACTCACATGGACGCTATTGAAAGCGGACTCCAGCACCCTGCTCTTAAAAGTGACCAATAACGGCATCGTGCACGCCAAGATCCAGATCCATTCGGTCATGCGCGATAAAAAGCCGATCTCATCCGTGATCTCGGATTCGGCTCTGGCGGCGGAACTTCGGGACAATCCCTTGACCTATCTGCTTCCGGGTGCGAGCCGCGAACTGAAGCTGGCGGCGATTCCCGGCGTGAGCCAGGGCGACCGGCTGCAATTGAGCCTGGACCTGGACGCGACGCGCGAAGACCTTCCGCTTACGGTGCAATGATGTCCTAGGGGCGTTTGCCGCCGATATGGGCGATGGCTCGATCCAGCCGCATCAGGGTCCGCTCCCGGCCCAGGAGTTCCAAAGTCGCATCGATGGGTGGCGATACTCCGCCGCCCGAGACCGCCACCCGCAAGGGCTGGGCCAGCTTGCCGAGTTTCAGGCCCAGGTCCTCGGCGGTGGCGTTCAGCAAGCCGTGCAAATTTTCCTTTGACCAATCCGCGGCGGCTTCCAAGCGCGTTTTAAGCGCCTGCAGGCCAGGCAATGTGTCCGGTGTCAGGTTCTTGGCGGCAGCCTCCGGGTCGTAACCCACGGGGTCCTCGAAGAAGAAACGGCTGCCCTCCGCCATCTCCTTGAAGGTCTTGGCCCGCTCCTGCTGTGCCTTCACCAGCGCCTCTAGGGAAGGCCCCTGGGAGACGTCCACACTCAGGCGCTGCAGGTGCCAGCCGAGCTCCGCCCCGAGTCGTTTCAAGTCGCCGTTCTTGATGTAATGCTGGTTGAGCCACAGGAGCTTCTGGGGATTGATGGCCGACGCGGAGGCGTTCACGTCCTTGATGTCGAAGAGGCTCACCATCTCCTCGCGGCTGAAGACCTCCTGGTCGCCGTGGGACCAGCCGAGACGCACCAGGTAGTTCAGCACCGCCTCCGGCAGGAAACCATCCTCCCGGTACTGCATGACGCTCACCGCCCCGTGGCGCTTGGAGAGCTTGGTGCCGTCCGGCCCCAGGATCATGGGCAAGTGGGCGTACTGGGGCGGTGTCACCCCCAGAGCCTTCAGGATGTTCATCTGTCGCGGGGTGTTGTTGAGGTGGTCATCGCCACGGATCACGTGGGTGATGCGCATGTCCATGTCGTCCACCACCACGCAGAAGTTGTAGGTGGGGGTGCCGTCGGAGCGCTGGATGATGAGGTCGTCCAACTCCCGGTTGTCGAACACCACCCGTCCCTTGACCGCGTCCTCCACCACCGTCTGCCCCTCTTGGGGGTTCTTGAAGCGGATCACGGGGGTCACCCCAGGCACCGGCGCGGTGCGCTGCCGGCAGCGGCCGTCGTAGCGGGGCTTCTGCTTGCGGGCCATCTGTTCGGCACGCATGGCCTCCAGCTCCTGCTTGCTGCAATAGCAGTGGTAGGCGTGCCCCCCCGCCAGGAGCTGCCCCGCCACCTCGCGATAGCGGCCGAAACGCTCGGTCTGGTAGAAGGGGCCCTCGTCCGCCTTGAGGCCCAGCCAGGCCATGCCGTCCAGGATGGCCTGCACCGCCGCCTCCGTGGACCGCTCCCGGTCTGTGTCCTCGATGCGCAGGATGAATTGCCCCTGGTGATGGCGGGAGTACAGCCAGCAGAACAGCGCCGTCCGGGCACCGCCGATGTGCAGATACCCCGTGGGGCTGGGGGCGAAACGGGTGCGGACGGCCATGAAAACCTCAATCGGGGGCGGATATGGGCGCTGCGGGAAAGCGGGCGATTTTAACAGACCGCCCCACGCCATTTCACTTAATCACCAAACGGCACGGATTTGTAACGGAATCGGCAAGAGAAATTCCGTGCCAACTATGGCACGGTTCGCCCAGCGTTTATGTCAAGCGTTGTGCAGGTGTAATGAACGGGATTGCTTTCCTGCATTTGTTGCTAGAATCAAACCATCAGGTAAATACCCTAATCGGGGGTCGTCCAGTCATGCTACCCCACCTTGGCCCGCACCAGACCGAGATGAAGACCGAAGAGAAGGCCATCATCCACACCCTCAACGTCGGCGGCCAGGACGTGACCGTCTCGAAGTTCTACGGCACCACCGTCGACCTGACCGCCCACAGCGTGAGGATCCGCACCAGCAAGAAGCTGCAGCTCGGCAGCAACGTGGAGGTGATGCTCAACGTGGAGGGTCACCGCAAGCCGTTCCATCTCTCGGGCGTCATCACCGGCATCGAGAACCCCAAGAACGACGCCGGCTACCTGATCCACATCTCCATCAACCACAAGCCGGAAGGCGACAGTCCCCTCTGGAGGAAGATCTTCCACTAGACCGGATCACCGGCGAGTCCTGGGTTTCCGGCCGCTGCGGCTGGGCGCCGCCACGGTCGGGTCCTCCGGCCATTGGTGCTTGGGGTAGCGCCCTTTCATTTCCTTCTTCACTTCCGGCCAGGTGCGCTGCCAGAATCCCTTGAGGTCCTGGGTCACCTGCAGCGGACGCTGGGCAGGCGACAGGAGGTGCAGCATCACCGGCACCTTACCGCCGGCGAGCCGCGGGGTGTCCGCTTGGCCGAACATCTCCTGCAGCTTCACCCTGAGCACCGGGATCTCGCCTTCGGTGTAGTCCACGTGCAGGCTGGAACCACTGGGCACAGTCACGTGGCTGGGGGCCAGTTCCTCCAGGGCGCGCCGCTGGCGGTGGTCCAGGAGGCCCATCAAGGCCTCCTGCAAAGGCAATCTTGCGAGATGCGAAAGGCGGCTCATGCCTTGCATCCAGGGCGTGAGCCAAGCGTCGAGTCCCTTGAGCAGTGCGGCATCGCTGACGCCGGGCCATTCGGCTCCCAGCACGCGCCGCAGGAAGCCCAGGCGCGCCTGCAGGTTGCGCACCGCAGGAGTCCAGGGTAGGCAATCGAGGCCCCGTTGACGGATGGCCCCCAACAGGGCCCGGGTGATCGCTTCCGGTGAGACCGACGCGGCCGGTCCATCCTCCAGCACCAGGGCGCCCAGGCGCCGCTGTTTGCGGGCCAGGACTGCACCGTTGTTCTCGTCCCAGCTGACCGATTCCTGTTCGCGGATGCGGGCGCGGAAATGCTTCTCCAGGTCTGCGAGCGTAAGACGCGCCGCCATGAAGATGCGCGCCTCCCGTGCCTCACCGTCCAGTTGCGCCACCGCGAGCCAGGGCGTCTTCGCCAGGGCATCGCCTTCCGGCAACAGCGCTCCGCGGCCGTTGGCGAGGAGATAGCGTGGTGCACTACCGGAGCGACGCTGGGCGATGCGGTCGGGATAGGCGAAACCCAGCAGCACGCCCTCCTCGCCCGGTTCCTTGTCCCGGTTCTTCACGCCGGCGCTGCGCTTCAGATCCGCCGCCACGGCGCGCGCCAGACGAGTCTTTTTCTGTGCCTCCATAGTGTTGGAGCGCATGAGTTCCAGACGCGCGTGCACATCCACAGGCGTCTCGCTCGCCGATGTGCGCAAGGGGTCCCGCTCACTGAGGATGGCGGCAAGCTCGCAGGCGAGTGCGCCCCAGCCGAGGGCCTTGCCGCGCAGCACCATGTGCGCGAGGCGCGGGTGCAACGGCAGACCCAGCAATTCGCCGCCATGGGCGGTGATGCGTCCCACCTCGTCCAGGGCGCCGAGTTCCTGCAATAGCTCCCGCGCCTGGCCATAGGCTGCGGCCGGAGGCGGGTCCAGCCAGCGCAGCGCACCGGGGTCCGCCGCACCCCAGCGGGCCAGCTCCAATGCTAGTTCCGCGAGGTCCGCCGCCAGGATCTCCGGCGTGTTGGCGGGAGCGAGGGTCTCAGATTCCTTCCACAGCCGGTAGCAGACGCCGGGTTCGAGGCGCCCGGCGCGCCCGCGCCGCTGGTCGGCCGAGGCGCGCGACACGCGCACGGTATCGAGACGCGACATGCCGCTCACCGGGTCGAAACGCGGCACGCGCATGCGCCCGGAATCCACCACCACCCGGATCCCCTCGATGGTCAGACTGGTCTCGGCGATGGACGTCGCCAGCACCACTTTTCGCTTGCCGGCCGGCGGCGGCTCGATGGCCCGGTCCTGGGCGGCGTTGTCGAGATCCCCGTAAAGGGGCGC
>DATGHI010000248.1:0-7408 GCA_035308065.1 Gammaproteobacteria bacterium
TTCGCCGGCTTCCGGGCCGCGGGGGTCACGCGCCTGTCCATCGGCGTGCAGAGCTTCGACCCTCAGAAGCTCGAGGTGCTGGGTCGTATCCATTCCAGCGACGAGGCGCGCCGCGCCGCAGGCGAGGCGAAAGCCGCGGGCTTCGACAACTTCAACCTGGACCTCATGTACGCGCTGCCGCGCCAGAGCCTCGAGGAGGCGCGCCATGACGTACTCGAAGCCGTAGCTCTAGAGCCGAGCCACCTCTCCCATTACCAGCTCACCCTAGAACCCAACACCCTGTTCCACGCCCATCCACCGGTGTTGCCGGACGACGACGCGGCCTGGGAGATGCAGGTCGAATGCCAGGAAAGGCTCGCGGAACAGGGCTTCGTCCAATACGAAGTCTCGGCATATGCCAAGCCGGGCTTCGAGTGCCGGCACAACCTCAATTACTGGCGTTTCGGCGACTACCTGGGGCTCGGGGCCGGCGCGCACGGCAAGCTCACCGACGAAGGCGGTGGCGTCACACGCTTGTGGAAGGTGAAACATCCTGAGGCTTACCTCGCGGCCGCCGGCAGTCCCGCGAGTCTGGGCGGGGTGAACGCTGTTGCGGGCGAGGAATTGGCCTTCGAATACATGCTGAACCGCCTGAGGCTGACCATGGACCTGGGCATCCGGGAGTTCGAGGCGGCAACGGGCCTGCCGGTCGCGCTAATCGAGCGCAGCCTGGAGCGGGCCTTGAGCCTCAAGCTCCTGGAAACCACAGCGCAAGGCTGGCGGACCACCCAACGCGGCCGGGCCTGCCTCAATGACCTGCAGTCATTGTTCCTGCCCGCCGAGAGTGCAAGCCGCAAAGTTAACGCCTAGACTTGAAACACGGGTCCTTCCCGGGCGGCTGAACCATGACCGACTACCAGCCCATCGCCTGCGGTATCTACAGCCGGTACGAACTGGCGGTCATGCACCGCACCCCCCTGACTCTCTGCTGGCGGGGCAAGGACGGCATGAGCCATCTGGAGACTCTGCTGCCGGAAGACCTGGAGACCCGCAACGGCGAGGAGTTCCTGGTGCTCCGGAACGGTGCGGGCGAGCAGTTCAAGGTGCGCCTGGATCACATCACGGCGGTGCATTCGCGCGAGGCCGAGGCCACGATCTGAAAGCCGATTTAATTTCCGCAACAAGCAGTTATGCACACTTGTTTGACGGCGGCTTGAGCCGTGGAACGTCTATGTATGTTTCGCGACATGACGATTCTGTAAAATCGTAACAATATGTTTTCATTGACTTTTTATAACTGGCCAGCTTTTGCTCCAAAGGCAAAATCCCGGCTAATTCCCGGAGAGAACTGGGGAGGGACGAAATCCATCCACAGAGTTATCCACACATCGTGTGGACAAGGGGGGATAAGGTAATCACCCCAAGGACTTAACGGCGCCTGCTCAGAATCCCGCTGACAAGCCGCGCCTAAATCCCGGTCTTGTCTTGAGGGTTTTCACCCCCACTCTATGCCCAGCCTTGCCCCCCAAGGACCACCCGCGCTATGATGCGCGCCCTTTTGAAAGGCCCCGAAGGCCCCGCTCGAGTGCAGAGGACCCCATGAAAGCCGGCATCCATCCCGATTACAAAGACATTACCGTGACGTGCAGCTGCGGCAACACGTTCACCACCCGTTCCACTCTAGGCCGGGACCTGCATATCGAAGTCTGCTCCAGCTGCCACCCGTTCTTCACCGGCAAGCAGAAGATCGTGGACACCGCCGGCCGCGTGGATAAGTTCCGCAAGAAATACGCCCGCGGCGGCAAGACCGCCTAAGCTCAGGAGCGCCCACGCCCCACTTGAAGGCGGCGTATCCCTCTCGGGATACGCCGCCTTTCGTTTGTGCGGGGCATATACTTTCGGGGCAATGGTTCCATCGCCGTCCCGAGTCCCGCCCGCCCAAGGCCTCACACGCCTTACGTCCCCCCTCGGCCTCGGGCTCGCCGCTTGTCTGGTGGCCGGCCTCTTCGTCGCCGCCTGCGTCGGTTCCACGTACGACAACAACACTACCGGCAGCGTCACGGGCAGCAACGGCTGCCCGATAGGGGACTGCAATTCCAATGGCTTTTGCTGCCCCTCCAACATGCCTTACGGCTGCAAGGGTCAGTGTTACGCCACCTATGACGACGGCCTGGCCGCCGGCTGCTCCACCTACAAAACCGTCTGCTGAGCGCCGCAGTACACCCACCTCGCTCGGAAAACGGGTGTCCTAAGCCATTTCTGACGGCAGCTTGTGTTACATAATGACTTGAGCGTAGGCTCTAGAATCCCAAGAATTTGGGACTGGTATTCAGGTTCCTCCCAGAGGCGTTTGCAATCCCAGCAATGACTGGCGCGAGGCTCGAAATGTCGTTTCACAAATTCATGACTTCCACGGCTTCCGCTGCGACGCTGGTACTGGTGGCGGCGCTCTTCATCGCGGCTTGCGTGTCCTCCGGCGGCGGCGGCTACGGCACCACGGGCAGCGGCGGCGGCGGCAATGGCTGCCAGGCGGGCTATTGCAACTCAAACGGCTACTGCTGTCCGTCGGGGGAGTGCGGCTGCAACGGTTACTGCTATTCGGGTAGCAGCTATCTTTCGGCGGGCTGTACCAGCTGCAAGACCGTCTGCTGAACCTGGCGCCGGCGTACCGCCGGCAGGGATGAACCCGCCCATGAGCTCCTTCGACTGGGGTAAGCGCACCCTCGGCATAGTGCTCGCCGTGAGCATCACCACCAACCTCATCTTCGTGGCGCGCCTATACCTGCCCGGTTGGCGTGAGGCCTGGCGCCTAGCCCATATCCCGGCACCGGTGCAGGCGGCCGGCGACCACGTGCGCGGCGACCCGGCCTCGGGGGTCACGGTCATCGAGTTCTCCGACTTCCAGTGCCCGTATTGCGCGCGCCTGAACGTGGAACTGGGCGTGCTCGCCGACCAGCATCGGCTCCTGTGGATCTACCGGCATACCACCGGCAACGCCGGTCATCCGCAGGCGGTACCCGCGGCCGAGGCGGCGGAATGCGCCGGAGAGCAGGGCCAGTTCTGGGAATATTCCGACGCCCTTTTCAGCAACCAGCCGCGCCTCGGCGAAGCGCTGTACGGCGACATCGCCGCGACCCTGCGCCTGGACACGGCGCGCTTCGACGCCTGCCGTAAGTCCGGGAAGTACCGGCCGACTTTGCAGCACGAGACCGCTCAAGCAAGCGAGCTCGACGTCGAAGGCACGCCTACCTGGTTCGTGAACGGCCGGCGTATGACGGGGGCTGTGGATGAGACGGCGCTGCGCGCCATCGTGGCCGCCGCCAGCAAAAAAGCCGGGGTGCCGGGCGCATGAGGCCGCGGTACGCCGCCTTCGGTTTGCTGCTCGCCTGCGGCGGCGCGCTGGCGGATACACCCGATCCCGGCATCGTGCTGACAGGTGTGATCCTGGACGGCCAGGACAGCGTCGCGCTCATCAGCGAGAAGGCCGGTGCCGACCGGAGCTACCGCATCGGCGACCCGGTCCCGGGCGGGGCGCGGCTCGCCGCTATCGAAGCCAACTACGTGACCCTCGAGTTCCAGGGCAAGAAGGAACTCCTGGGTTTCGGCGGTCTGGGGGTGGGCCGCCTGCCGCCCTCCGGGACACCGCCGGTGCGGGCGTTTCCCGCCCATGCCGATGCTTTCCTGGTGCCCATGGAGGGCATCACCTACATCAGCGATACCCACTTCATCCTGTCGCGGGAAAAGGTCCGCGGCTTCCTCAACTCGCCCGATGCCATGAAGGACGCCCGCTGGCTGCTGCAGAAAGACGGCAGCCTGTTCATCGAGCGCATCCGGGAAGGCAGCGTCTATGAGAAGGCGGGGTTGCGGGTGGGGGACGTGATCACCAGCATCAACGACGCGCCGCTCAAGGACAGTAACCAGGTGATGGGGCTGTACGCTGACCTGGACAAGATGCAGCACCTGGATCTCACCATCGAGCGCATGGGCCAGGAACAGCACCTGCTCTACGACATCAAGTAACGCCTCCCATCCACGCCTGCGGCGGGTCTCCCGCGCTTCACCACAGACCCGGCGGTCTTGAGGGCGGGCGTGTGTCGGTGCGCTGCCGGGTGCGGGATTACAAAGCTGTCACGGAACTGGATGTCCACGCCCCCGTGGGCCTCCTGGCCCAGTCCCCTTGAGCCGCGCTTTTGGGTATGGCCGGGGCATATAATCTGGGCGCCGGAGACTGACTGCCACGAGGCCCCGCCCGGTTCCGGGTGTGGGGATCCGGCCAGCTTGAAAGATCACCGTATTCCACCCCGCGGGCCACAGGGGGTCCCGCGCGGGTCAGTGCCGCGCCTTTAAGGAGAACCCGTCATGGGCAAGATCTACAAACTCGACAACCAGGCCGGCAAAGCCACCGACATGCCGCTCAAGGAAGGCAGCATCGGTCCGGGCACGCTGGACATCTCCGCGCTCTACAAGGAACAGGGGGTCTTCACCTTCGACCCCGGCTTCATGACCACCGCGAGCTGCGAGAGCAAGATCACCTACATCGACGGCGAAGTGGGCGTGCTGCTGTACCGCGGCTACCCCATCGAACAGCTCGCCGAGAAGAGCAGCTTCCTCGAGATCTGCTACCTGATCCTCTACGGCGAGCTGCCCACCAAGACCCAGATGGAGAAGTTCAACCACTCCATCCAGCACCACTCGCTGGTGAACGAGGCGGTGCTGCGTTTCTTCAACGGCTTCCATTACGACGCCCACCCCATGGCCATGATGACCGCCGTGGTGGGCTCGCTGTCGGCCTTCTACCCGTCCTCCACCGACATCCACAACCCCCGGCACCGCGACGTGTTCGCGCATCGCATCATCGCCAAGATGCCGACGCTGGCCGCCGCGGTCTACAAGCACGGCATCGGCCAGCCGTTCGTCTATCCGAAGAACGAGCTGGATTACTGCAGCAATTTCCTGAACATGCTGTTCTCGGTGCCGGCGGAGAAATACGAGGTGGATCCGGTGGCCGCCGAGGCGCTGGACCTGCTGTTCATCCTGCATGCCGACCATGAGCAGAACGCCAGCACCTCGACGGTGCGTTTGGCGGGCAGCTCGGGCACCAACCCCTACGCGGCTATCGCCGCCGGCATCGCCACCCTCTGGGGCCCGGCCCACGGCGGCGCCAACGAGGCGGTGCTGGACATGCTGAAGGAGATCAAGGACGTCAAGAACATCGACGCCGCCATCGCCAAGGCCAAGGACAAGAACTCGGGCTTCCGCCTCATGGGCTTCGGCCACCGTGTCTACAAGAACTACGACCCGCGCGCCAAGATCATCCGCGCCACCTGCCACAAGGTGTTGCAGAAGCTCGGTCGCGACGACGATCCGCTGCTGGAGCTCGCGATGCGCCTCGAGGAGATCGCGCTCAAGGACAGCTACTTCATCGAGAAGAAGCTCTACCCCAACGTCGATTTCTACTCGGGCATCATCTACAAGGCGCTCAACATCCCGGTGAACATGTTCACGGTGATGTTCGCCATCGCCCGCACCGTGGGCTGGGTGGCGCACTGGCAGGAGATGATCGCCGACCCGCACATGAAGATCGGCCGTCCGCGCCAGCTCTACACCGGCGCGGCGAAGCGGGATTACGTGGAACTCGCCAAGCGCAAATAAGACGCGTTACCAATAGGAAAAGCGGCCGAGAGGCCGCTTTCCGTTTGAGCGGGGAGCCCTAGCATGAAGGTCCACAAAGAACTGGCGAGGCTATTCGGCTGGGAACTGCTCCATATCCGCAAGGATCAGCCGACCCTCGGTGCCCACCTCAAGCGGCTCTTGGCGCTATTGGAGATCGATTGCGTGCTGGACGTGGGGGCCAACGACGGCCAGTACGCCGCCATGCTGCGCAAGATCGGCTACCGCGGGCGCATCGTCTCCTTCGAGCCCGTGGCCAAGACCTATGCCGCCCTGGCGGAACGGGCGGCGAAGGACAAGGACTGGCACGTGTTCCATTGCGCGCTCGCCGCCAAGGCCGGCCGCCAGAAGATCCGCGTCACCCGCTCCACGGTATTCGCCTCCTTCCTGGATCCGAGCGAATACTCCAAGACGAAGTATCCCAAGGACATGCCGGTGGAACGCATCGAGGAAGTGCGCGTGCGCACCCTCGACGAGGTGCTTCAGGAAGCGATCCAGGGACTCAAGTCGCCGAAACTGTTCCTCAAGATGGACACCCAGGGCTACGACCTGCAGGTCTTCGCCGGCGCAAAGAAATCGCTGCCGAAGATCCTCGCCCTGCAGACCGAGATCTCGATCCAGGCCATCTACAAGGGAATGCCGAACTATCTCCAATCCTTGGACAAGTACACGAAGGCGGGATTCGTGATCTCGGGCCTCTACCCCGTGAGCCGGGACAAAGACACCCTGGCGTTGATCGAACTGGATTGCGTGATGAGAAAGCTGGGGTCGTCTACGGCGACATCCCGGCCGCCTTCCATGAAGAAAGCCCCAGTCAAGAAATCCCCCAAGAAAACTACTCGCAAGTAGCCACCGACCTCCCTGTCGGGTTCCGCGCCGTCCCACGGCGCGGGCGACTTTTGTCGCGGCAAAAGTCGCCAAAACCGCTCTCCCGGAGCGCGGGCCGCCGAAGCGGCGACTTCCCTGCGCCCTTCCTTCGCTACGGGGGTGAGAAAAAGAGACGCGAGTTCTTAACCACCCCCTTGGAGGCCGGCGAGCACTGGAGCGAGCAAGCTAAGCCGTAAGGGCGTCGCCAGGGATGGCGGCGCCTTCACACGCGGGGCACGGATGCCCCGTGTGTGAAGCTGCGCAGCGAGCGAAGCGCGCAGCGAAGCCGCTTCGGCCGGCCTCCGGGGGGCACTTTCTTTTCGCTCCTTTTCTTTGGGCGAGCAAAGAAAAGGGGCCCGTCCGCGGGGCGGAACCCGCCCTCTTAAAAAGCCCCGCCGCCCGGAGGCGGCGGAACGAATTACGGCAGGGATGCCGAATTATCTTAATCAGTGACCGCGAGCAGCAACTCAACATCGCGCAGCGATCCGCGTCGCATGGGCCGCCCATCCACCGGGCTCATGGGCGCTTCCCGTATCCCGTCGTAGTCGAACACAGTGAGTTCTATCGGCACCTCACCGGCCACGAACTTGTACACAGGGTATTCGCGCTGGACGCCCGCTCCAGACTTCAACCTCCGCGCAGCGCTCTCATAGGGGATGCCCTTCTCCATGAGGAACACCGCCAGCTGTTCGGAAGCGTCGGTGAACACATGCAGGTAGACGATGGCGTGCTCCGAGGCGGTGCCGGAGAGCACCGGGCCCACGAGGCGTGCATTGAATGGCTCGAACAGGCGCAGGGCTTCGCGGGCGGTCTGCCGGAGGTGACGCAGGTGATTCGGCTGGGTATCGGAGCGGAACAGCCGCTGGTGCTCCGCCAGGGCCTCCTCCACCTC
>DATGHI010000249.1:0-18019 GCA_035308065.1 Gammaproteobacteria bacterium
GGCGGAGGCCATCGCCTCCGGGCGCATGGTCTACGGCGTGAACACCGGGTTTGGCGACTCCTGCACGGTGGAGATTCCCGCCGATGTGGTGACCCAGTTGCCGGCGCACTTGGTGCGCTACCACGGTTGCGGCCTGGGCGATTACTTCGACGAAGCCACCACCTACGCCATCCTGGTGACGCGCCTCAACTCCCTCGCCGCTGGTTTCTCCGGCGTGCGTTGGGAGGTGCTGCAGCAGCTGGAGGCGCTGATCCGCCACCGCATCGCGCCGCTCATCCCCGAGGAGGGCTCGGTGGGCGCGAGCGGCGACCTTACGCCGCTCTCCTACGTGGCCGCAGCGCTCATGGGCGACCGGGAGGTGCTGCACCAGGGCCGCCAGTGCTCCGCCGCCGAGGCGCTGAAGGCCCACGTCCTGACACCGTTGACGCTGGCGCCTAAGGAAGGCCTGGCGCTCATGAACGGCACCTCGGTGATGACCGCGCTCTCCTGCATGGCCTGGGAGCGGGCCGAGTACCTGTCGCGCCTCGCCACCCGCATCACCTCCATGGTGAGCATCGCCCTCGGCAGCAACCCCAAGCATTTCGCGCCTGGCCTGTTCGCGGTGAAACCCCACGCAGGCCAGCAACAGGTGGCGGCGTGGATCTTCGCCGACATGGGCGCCTCGGAACGGGAGAGCCCGATCCGCATCCAGGACCGCTACTCCATCCGTTGCTCGCCGCATGTGATCGGCGTGTTGGCCGACGCCCTGCCGTGGATGCGCCGCGACCTCGAGAACGAACTCAACAGCGCCAACGACAACCCCATCGTCGACCCGGACACGGGCGACATCTACCACGGCGGCCACTTCTACGGCGGCCACGTGGCGTTCGTGGCCGATAGCCTCAAGAACGCCGTGGCCAACGTGGCCGATCTCCTGGACCGGCAGCTGGCACTCCTGGTGGACACGCGCTTCAACAACGGCCTGCCCAGCAACCTGTCGGGCGCGACCGGCAAGCGCGCGGCCCTGAACCACGGCTTCAAGGCGGTGCAGATCGCGGTCTCCGCCTGGACCGCGGAGGCCCTGAAGCTCAGCATGCCGGCGAGCGTGTTCTCCCGCTCCACCGAGTGCCACAACCAGGACAAGGTGAGCATGGGCACTATCTCGGCGCGCGACTGCATCCGCGTGCTGGAGCTTACCGAGCAGGTGGCGGCGGCCTGCCTCGCGGCAGCGGCCCAGGCCCTGGAGATCCGCCACCGCCAACGCAAGCGGGCGCCGGCGCGCATGGAAGCGGCGATCCGGGCCATGCACGACGACGTGTTCGGCCTCTGCCCCTTCGTGGAGGAGGACCGGCCGCTGGATCATGAGCTCCGGCGGCTGTGCGAGGCGGTGCGGGAGCGCCGCTGGGACCTTTACGGTTAAGCGCCCATGCGCGGCGCCCTGCTGAAGGCGGAGACCGAACTCGAGGTCCCGTTCCAGGACCTGGACCCCATGCAGATCGCATGGCATGGGAACTACTTCCGCTATTTCGAAGCGGCGCGCGTCAAGCTGCTGCGCTCTATCGGTTACGACTATCCCGCCATGGAAGCCTCCAATTACTCCTGGCCGATGATCGAGGTACACGTGCGATTCGTGCAGGCGCTGCGCTACGGCCAGCGCATCCGTGTGCTGGCCGGACTCATGGAATGGGAGAACCGGCTGAAGGTGGATTATCGGGTGAGCGACGCCGACAGCGGCCGGCGCCTCACCACCGGTTACACCATCCAATGCGCCGTGGACGCCAAGACCGGTGAGCTGCAGCTGGTGAGCCCGCCGGCGTTGCTGGACCGCCTCAAGGAGTACCTGTGAATCTGCGCGCGCTGTTCCTGACGCTGCTGCTCGCCGCACCGGCGGCCATCGCGGCCGACGCCCCACCTGCCGCTTTCAACTCGAACTTCGTCCAGACCCGGACCCTGCCGGGCTTCGACGCGCCGCTCACGAGCCGCGGCAACATGCGCTACGACAAGGTCCACGGTTTCCATTGGGAGATCACCGCGCCCTACCACTACGTGTTCGAGATGAACGGCCAGACGGCCCTCGAGGAACTGCCGGACGGCACTAAGCGCGACCTGGACCCGGACCAGAACCCCTGGCTCGCCGCGGTCGAGCACATCTTCATCAGCGCCCTGTCCGGCGACCGGACCGAACTCATGGCCTATTTCGACATACACATCGAACCCTTGCCCGAGGGTCAGTCCGTGACCCTGAAGCCCAAGCCGGGTGCCATCGCCAAGGCCATCGAGAGCATCCACGTGACCGAGTCGGCGCCGGGGCAGCCCGAGCGGATCGAGATCGCCGAGACCTCGGGCGGGCGCATGGACATCCGCTTCACCCCTGCCGCTCCGTGAGCATGCGTCTCCCGGCAGCCGCCCGGTGGACGATCTGGCTCGCCTCCCTGGGCCTCGTCTGTGGCCTCGCCTGGACGCGTCTCGACCTCAAGAACCCGGTGGACACCGACATCCTGGCGATGCTGCCGGCGGAGCAGGATTCCGGCGCCCTCGCGGAAGCCACGGCGCGCAGCCGCGAGGCGTTCGTGGACGAGGTGCTGATCCTGGTGAGCGGCGGGGACGATCCCGCGACCCGCGCCGCTGCAGAAGCGGCGGGCCAGGCCGCGGCGACGGACGGGCTCAAGACCGACAGCACCGGCGAATCCTTGGATCGTTTACTCCAGGTCTACGAGCAGCACCACTACGCCCTGCTGGACGAAGCCGCCGTGGCGCGGCTGCAGAAAGGCGGCGCAACCGCGCTTGCCACCGACGTGGCCGTGTCCCTCGGGAGCCCCACCGGCATGGTCGACGCCTTCGGCAACGATCCCGGCGGCCACCTGACGCGTTTCCTCAGCAGCCTGCCGCGCCCCTATCCGCAGTTTCTGCCGGACGGCCCGTTCTTGTCGGCGCTGAAAGAGGGCAAGCGCTGGTATCTCCTGCGTACGGAGCTCACCGGGGGCGCGTTCGCCACCACGGGCTCTTCCCAGGCCGCCCAAGCGGTGCGGGACGCCCGCGCCGCCGTGCAGCGGGCCTGCCCCGGCTGCGCTTTCGCCGCCACCGGCGCGCCGCTGTTCGCTGAGGTGGCGCGACACGAGGGGCAGGTCGAGAGCGAGTGGCTGACGCTCGCCTCCACGCTGCTCATCATGGTGCTCATCGCCTGGGTGTTCCGCAGCTTCGCACCCCACGTGCTTGCCGGCCTGCAACTCGTGGCGAGCGTGCTCGCCGCCACCGCCGCGGTGATCATCTGCTTCGGCTCCATCCAGGTGCTGACACTGGTGTTCGGCACCACCCTACTCGGCATCGCCATCGACTACGCGTTCCTGTACTTCGCGGAGTACTGGTTCGGCGGCAGCGCGCCGGCCGAGGTGCCGCGCGCGGTGCGGCCGGGCCTGTACATGGGCCTGCTCACCGGCGTGCTGGCGTTTTCGTTCCTGCTGCTGGCGGGTTTCCCGGCGCTCACCCAGTTCGCGGTGTTCTCGGTGGCGGGCCTGGTGGAGGCGGGCCTGTTGGTGGCGCTGATCTTCCCGGTGACCCTCACCCGCTTCCCTGAAGTGCCGGTGCATGCCGCGGTGCTCTGGCCCCAGCGCTTCATCCAGGCGGCCTGCCGTGCCCATTGGCGGCGCGCCGTGTTACCGATCGTGGCGCTGCTGCTCGCAGTGCCCGGCTGGCTGCGCCTCCACACCAGCGACGACGTACGCGAGCTGCAGAGTTTCCCGCCGGAACTCCTGGAAACCGACGCCCACATCCGCGAGGTACTCGCCCAGGTGCCGCCGCCGGGATTCTTCCTGATTGAAGGCAAGGACCTCAGCGACGCCCTGGGCCGCGAAACGCGGCTGTTTGCGTTATTGCATGGGACCGTGCCCGGCGCGGTGCCCCTCGGCCTGTCGCGGTTCCTGCCGTCGCCAACCCAACAGGAGGCAAGCCTCGCCACCTGGCAACAGCTGTTCGCCGATCCCGCTGCGCTCAGGAGCGCCTACGTCCGGTTCGGTCTGCCGGCGAAGTTCGCAGACCGCACCGCCGCCGACTGGCGGGCGGCGTCCCACGCGCCCCTGGACCCGGGCGCGCTGTTCGCCGCCGCACCGGACCTCAAGCGCTTCGTGATCCCGGCACCCGGGGGCGTGGCTCTGCTCGCCACCGTCACCGGCAAGGCGGACATCGATACCGCGCTGCTCAACCGCGCCACGGCCGCGGTGCCGGGCACCACCTTCGTGGTGCCGCTCGCGCGCATCGCCGACACCTTCCGCCGCACCCGGCTCCGCGCCACCTGGCTGGTAATCGCGGGTTATCTGCTCATCTCTGCGCTGCTCTTGTGGCGTTACGGCCGGCGCGAGGCGCCGCGGATGCTCTATCCGCCGCTCCTGGCACTGGGCGTCACTCTGGGCGTGCTCGGCTGGCTAGGGGAGCCGGTGAACATCTTCGTGGTGGTGGCGCTGATCCTGATCCTGGGGCTCGGCCGCGACTACGCCGTGTTCCTGAGAGAGGGCGGGGCGGGGCAGCGCTCCCCGGCGCTGGCGGTGACACTCTCGGCCCTCACCATGCTGTGTTCCTTCGGCCTGCTGGCCTTAAGTCGCATCCCGGTGCTGCACGTCTTCGGCCTCGCGACCCTGGTGGGCATACTGGCGAGCTACCTCAGCGCCCCGCTATCCTTGGCGCCCGTCCGCCGGAACCGTCCATGAGGCACCCGATTTACCTGCCGCTCAGCGCGCTGCTGCTGCTGCTGGCCGGCTGCGCCAGCGTGCCCCTGGAACCCGGTTGCGAGCGCTTCGGCCGCGACGGCCAGGTTTGCCTGCTACCGCCCTCGGCCCTGCCAGCGCTGGACGGAAGCCGTCTCGTCACGGTCACCCGCGACGGCCAAGCCCAGAGCTTCATGGGCCTGCTGCACATCGACGACCGCAACTTGAGACTCGTGGGCCTGAGCCTGCTCGGCACCGGCATCTTCTCCCTCGTCTACGACGGCCACGACGTCACGGCCCAGCCCGCGGACAGCGAGCTGCATCCCGAGCGGCTGGTGGTCATGCTGGAACTCGCCGTGGCCGACCCGGGCGCGCTGCAGCCGCGCCTCAGGGGCCTCGAACTGAAGACTGGTGAGAAAGACGGCCTGGAGGCGCGCGACGTCTACGAGCACGGCGAGTTGCTAGCACACATCGAACGCAGCCAGGGACCGCTCACGGATGCGACTTTAAGCATCAGCGTCCCGCCCCTCAAGCTCTCGGTGCTCATGAAACCAATGCCGGCGAGTACCTCGCCGTGACCCGGGTCTACCTCAACGCCCTCGGCATCCTGAACGCCCTCGGCGAGGGTGAGGCGGCGGTGCGCGCCGGCCTCAAGACTGGCACCACCGCCGGCATGGTGCCGCGGGACGATCTCGTCCCGGGACGCCAAGTGCGGGTCGGCGCCCTGCGTGCGGAGTTCCCGTCACTCGGACCCGGATGGGCGGCCTACGACTCGCGCAACAACCGCATCCTAGCCGCAGCGATAACACAGATACGCCCGGCGATCGACGCCGCCGTGGCGAAGTACGGTGCCAACCGCGTCGGCATCGTGCTCGGCACCAGCACCTCCGGCATCGCCGAAGGCGAACGCGCGCTCGCGGTGCAGCTCGAGACCGGCACCTTGCGGCCCGAGTATGACTACCGACAGCAGGAGATCAGCAGCCCCAGCGAATACCTGCGCCGCGCACTCAAGCTCTCCGGCCCCGCCTGGACCGTGTCCACCGCCTGCACCTCCAGCGCCAAGGCCCTGTCCTCGGCGCGGCGGCTCCTGGCCGCGGGCCTCTGCGATGCGGTGATCACGGGCGGCGTGGACAGCCTCTGCCGCCTGACCCTCAACGGCTTCGCCGCGCTGGAATCCGTGTCCCAGGGGCTCTGCAACCCTTTCAGCCGCAATCGCGACGGCATCAACATCGGCGAGGGCGCGGCCGTGTTCCTCATGAGCCGCGAGCCGGGGCCGGTGGCGGTGCTGGGCCTGGGCGAGACCTCCGACGCCTACCACATCTCAGGGCCCGACCCGGAAGGGCGCGGAGCCGAGACGGCGCTGCGCCGGGCGCTCGCAGAAGCCCAGGCCGTGAGCGTGGATTACCTGAACCTGCACGGCACTGCCACGCCCCAGAACGACCTCATGGAGAGCCACGCGGTGCACCGGGTGCTGGGCGATCGGGTGCCTTGCAGTTCCACCAAACCGCTGGTGGGTCACACGCTTGGCGCCGCTGGTGCCACCGAGATCGCCTTCTGCTGGATGGTGCTGACGGAACCCAAGCCCGCGCCGCTGCCGCCCCACGTCTGGGACGGTGCGAGCGATCCCGCTTTGGCGCCCCTGTATCTCTGCTCGAGCAGCGACGGCGCACGGAGCTGCGATGTCGTCGCCAGCAACTCCTTCGCCTTCGGCGGCAACAACGCCTGCATCGTCCTGGGGAGGGGCGGATGACCGAGACGTATCCCGCCGTGACGGAGCTCCTGCCCCACGCAGGGCGCGCGGTGCTGATAGATCGGGTGCTGACCGATTCGCCGGACGCCATCCGCTGCGCGGCGCACATCACCGCGCTGCACCCCTTCTTCGTACCCGGCTTGGGCGTGCCCGTGTGGGTGGGTATCGAGCTCATGGCCCAGGCCATCGCCGCCCACGCCGGCCTCACGGCACGCCGTGAACAGAAACCGCCCAGCGCCGGCATGCTGCTCGGCACGCGCAAGTTCGAGGCCGCGGCCCCCTGGTTCCTGGAAGGCGCGACCCTCGAGGTCCGCGCCGAGCGGGAGTTCGGCGAGCCGGGCGGCATCGCCGCCTGCGCCTGCACCATCCTCAGCGATGGACAGACCCTGGCCCGGGCCAGCATCATCATCGTCGAGGTGGACGGGGAGAAGTTGCCGTGAAGGGAGGAAGACGCGTACTGGTGACCGGAGCGAGCGGCGGCATCGGCGGGGCTATCGCCCGGGAGCTTGGCCGCGCCGGTTTCGAGCTCTGCCTGCACTACCACCGCAACGCCGCGAAGGTGGATGCGCTCGCGCAGGAGATAGCCGCGGCCGGCGGCAAGGCCCGCGGCCTCGCCTTCGACCTCACCGATCGCGACGGGACGCGCGCTGCGCTGGAAGCCGAGCTGGAGTCACGCGGCGCCTTCTGGGGGGTAGTGTGCAACGCCGGCATCACCGCCGACAACGCCTTCCCCGCCATGCCTGCCGGGGACTGGGACCGGGTCATCAACACCAACCTCAACGGCTTCTACAACCTGCTGCATCCCCTGGTGATGCCGCTGGTGCGCCTGCGCGACGGGGGCCGTATCGTCACCATCGCCTCGGTGTCGGGGCTCATGGGCAACCGCGGCCAGACCAACTACAGCGCCGCCAAAGCCGGGCTCATCGGCGCCGCCAAGGCGCTGGCCATCGAACTTGCCAGCCGACGCATCACCGTGAACTGCGTGGCGCCTGGCCTCATCGACACCGGCATGACCGGGGACCTGCCGCTGGAGGAGATCCTGAAGCAGATCCCGCTGGGCCGCGCCGGCAAACCGGAGGAAGTCGCGGGCCTCGTGGCCTACTTGTTCTCCGAGTCCGCCGCCTATATCACCCGCCAGGTGTTCTCAGTCAACGGCGGAATGCTTTGAAGATGCGCCGCGTCGCCGTCACCGGCATGGGCGGTATCACGGCGCTCGGCCACGACTGGAAGAGCGTCCGCGACGCGCTCAAGGCGCGCCGCTCGGGCGTGAAGTACCTGCCGGAACTGGACCAGTACCAGGGACTCAAGACCCGGCTCGGCGCTCGCGTCATGCCCTACGAGGTGCCCGCCCGCTACGACCGTAAGGTGCGGCGCAGCATGGCGCCGGTGTCGCTCATGTCCACGCTCTCGGCGGAGCGTGCGCTCGCGGATGCCGGCCTCTTGGGCGATCCGATCCTCAAGTCCGGGCGCGTCGGCATCGCCCACGGCGCCTCCGCTGGCGGCGCCCAGGCAGTAGTGGCCTTCGGCAACCTGGACATCAGCCACAAGATCCGCGGCGTCACCTCCAACACCTACGTGCAGATGATGAGCCACACGGGCGCCGTGAACATCGGCATGTTGCTCGGCATCACCGGGCGCGTGATCCCCACGAGCAGCGCCTGCACCTCCGGCAGCCAGGCCATCGGCTACGCCTACGAGACGCTGCAACAGGGCAAACAGACGGTGATGATCGCCGGCGGGGCGGAGGAACTCTCGGTCGGTCCCATTGCCATGTTCGACACCATGTACGGCGCAAGCCTGCGTAACGACGCGCCACACACGACGCCCCGACCCTTCGACCGGGACCGGGACGGTCTCGTAATCGGTGAGGGCGCCGTGACCCTGATCCTCGAGGACCTGGAGCACGCCCTGGCGCGCGGCGCGCACGTCCACGCCGAGGTGGTGGGCTATGGCACCAATTCCGATGGCGCACACATGACCCAGCCGCGCACCGAAACCATGGTGGAGGCGATGCGGCTTGCACTGAAAGACGCCGGGTTATCCCCCGACGCCATCGGCTATGTGAGCGCCCATGGCACGGCTACCGGTCCCGGGGACGTGGCGGAGTCCCGCGCCACCCTCGAGGTATTCGGCCGGCGCGTCCCCTTGAGTTCCCTCAAGAGCTACTTCGGCCATACGCTAGGCGCCTGCGGCGCGCTGGAATCCTGGCTGCCCATCGAGATGATGCGCGAAGGCTGGTTCGCCCCGACCATCAATCTGGAGAACCTGGATCCCGCCTGCGCGGATCTGGACTACATCGTGGGCGAGGGACGGCCCATCCAGACGGAATATCTGATGAACAACAATTTTGCTTTCGGTGGGATCAACACTAGCCTTATTTTTAGACGCTGGCGGGATTGAACCTCACGCAGAATCCACAGGTGTCGTGCCGCCCGTGAACTGCACTTTCGCCTGAGCCACCCGGTAGCGGTGCTCCCGGAGCCAGCTGCGCCAGTGCCTGAGCGCGAACATGAAATAAAACAAGCGGAAGAACTGCAGCCGCCACCAGACACGGCGCGAATCGAACAGGTCTCCGGCGAGCATGGAGATCACGCCCTGTTCCACCTGCAGCTTGTTCTGCGGATTGCGGAACATGTGGCGCATGATGGGCGAGTTGAAACGGTAAATGAAGAAGGCGAAACGGCGCATGCCGCCCCGCAGGCGCCTCTCCAGCCGCCGCTGCAACTTCTTCTCCTGGGCGGGGTCGCGCAAGGCGGCATCCACCACCGCCACGGTCTGCTCGGCGCCGCTGGTGGCGAGGTATACGCCGGAGGAGAACACCGGGTCCAGGAACACGAAAGCGTCGCCCACCAGCATCCAGCCCGGTCCGCCGATGGCGCTGGAGTCGTAGGAATAATTGCCGGTGACGCGCACCTCGTCGCCGATGAGCTCGGCCTTGGCCATGCGCTTCCACAGCGCGCCGTTGAGCTTCAGCGTCTCGTACAGGAACTCATGGGTGCGGCCGCGCCGCTGCTTCAGGTACTCGGGACGGCACACGGCGCCGACGCTCATCACCTGGTTCGGCAGCGGGATCATCCACATCCAGCCGTAGGGGAAGTTGTAGATGCTGATGTTGCCGGCGTCCATGCCGGGACGGAACTCGACGTCGCGGAAATGGCCGAAGATGGCGGCGCTCTGGTGCAGTGGATTCTTCTTGCGGATCTTCTTTCGGCTCGCCAGGAACGCGTCACGCCCGCTGGCGTCCAAGAGGTAGCGGGCCTGCACCCGGTACTGGCGGCCGTCGTCGCTCTTGACCTCCGCGAGGGTCTCGCGGGGCCCGAGCTGCTCCACCGACGTCACCTCTTGCCCTTCGCGCCCGTCCACTCCGTTCTCGCGCGCGTGCTCAAACAGCATCTTGTCGAAATCCTGGCGCCAGACCTGGTAAGCATGGGGCGGACTGTTGCCCAGTGCACGCTCGAAGAGATAGGTGTTGTAGCCCCGCTCGTTGTCCGCTTCGAAGTCGGCGCCAGGCTTGTAGACGCCCATGGCGCGGATCTTGTCGAGCACGCCCAAGCGCTCGAACACCGGCAGGTTCATAGGCAGGAGCGATTCGCCGATATGGAAGCGCGGATGGTGTGCCTTCTCGAGCTGCAGGACCTTGTGGCCCTGGCGCGCCAGCAATGCCGCAGCGGTGCTGCCGCCCGGTCCACCGCCGATCACCAGCACATCACAGAATTCCACGGGCGCTGTCGCCTGATTCATGTAACCGCTCCCTCTGTGCCCGGAACCCAATATGGATCGTGCGGTGCCGGTTCAGGCTAAAGCAGCGGGAAGACGGTTGCAAGGCGGCGCGGCCGCGGGGCCCGGAGCGCGTGTTTGGGGTATGCTATGGCCGCGGGGTCAGCAGGGTTTTGCATAATTCTTATGAGCAAGAGCACGGTATTGGTCGTCCACTATGCATCCCCCAGCGGACAGTTGAGCGAAGTCATACGAAACCTGACCGCGCCGCTTGCCGGGGACGGTGAAGTAGAACTGCGCAACCTCATCCTCAGACCCCGCAAACCTTACCCCTTTCCCTGGCCCATCCTGCGCTTCTTCGACACTTTCCCAGAGACGATCTATCTCGATCCGCCCGAACTCGAGTCCCTGGGCCTCGCCCCGGGCGAGCGCTTCGACCTCGTGATCCTGGGTTACCAGGTGTGGTTCCTGTCGCCCTCGGGACCCACCGCCGCCTTCCTCAAGAGCCCGGAGGCGAAAGCGGTGCTTGCAGACACGCCGGTGGTCACGGTCATCGCCTGCCGCGACATGTGGCTCATGGCCCAGGAGCGGGTCAAAGAACTCCTAGCCGCCGCAGGTACGCGTCTCGTGGGCAACGTGGTTCTAGTAGACGAGGCCGGCAGCGTCGGCAGCTTCCTCGCGACACCGGTATGGATGATGACCGGCAAACGCGGCCCACACCTCGGCGGACTTATCCCCCGCGCCGGCGTGAAGCCCCAACAGATCACGGACAGCCGCCGCTTCGGCGAACGCATCCTGCAGGCGCTGCATCAGGGCCGGCCTCTGGACGCGGAACTCCTGCGCGGCCTCGGCGCGGTTAAGGTGAACACACGACTGATCGCGACGGAGAAGGCCGCGCGTCGCAGCTTCCTGGCCTGGGGTGCGCTGTTGCGCAAGCTCGGACCCCGGGGTTCCTGGGCGCGCCAGCCGGTGGTCGCTTTCTATATCCTGTTCCTCATCACGCTGCTCGTCGTTGTGCTGCCCCTGAGCGCCCTGCTCAAGACCCTTGCGGCGCCGCTGTTGCGCAAACGGATCGCGGCCCAAGTAGCCTACTTCAGCCAGCCCTCGGGGCAATGACTTCAGGACGCATCATGACCGGCAAGGCCTACATCACCAACCTCTCCGCTTTCATGCCGAACTCTCCCATCGGTAACGACGAGATGGAATCGGTGCTGGGCATGATCAACGGCAAGCCTTCCCGCGCGCGGCGCATCATCCTGCGCTCCAACGGCATCAAGACCCGCTATTACGCCCTGGACCCCAAGACCGGCAAGGCCACCCACACCAACGCTCAGCTCACCGCCGAGGCGATCCGCAAGCTTGCCAACGGCCACTTCAAGCTCGAGCAGACCGACCTCCTAGCCTGCGGTACCACCTTCGCCGACCAGTTGGTTCCGAGTCACACCAACATGGTGCACGGCGAGCTCGGCATCCCGCCCTGCGAGAACGTATCCACGTCCGGTGTCTGTATCAGCAGCACCGCGGCGCTCAAGTACGCCATGCTGGGTGTCGCCGCCGGCGAGTTCCAGCACGCGGTGTGTGCGGGCTCCGAGACACCATCATCGGTGATGCACGCCCGCAACTTCGAGCCGGAGAGCGACGCGCAGATCGCCGCGCTCGAGGGCGACGGTGTGATGGCGTTCCAGAAGGACTTCATACGCTGGATGCTCTCGGACGGCGCCGGCGCGGCGCTGGTGGAGCCCAAGCCCGCGGCCCATGGGCCGTCGCTGCGCATCGACTGGATCGCGGGCCGTACCTACGCCAACGAACAGCCCGCGTGCATGTACGGCGGCTCCGAGAAGCTGGAAGACGGCCGGCTCAAGGGCTGGCCCGCGTATGAACCCCGGGAATGGGCCGAGCGTTCCGTGTTCACCTTGAAGCAGGACGTGAAGCAACTGAACGAACACGTCATGCCCTACACGGTGGAACGGCCCCTGCGCGAGATCCCACAGCTGAAGCAGCTCGACCCCAAGAGCATCGATTATTTCGTGCCGCACTACTCCTCGCACTACTTCCGCGACAAGGTGTACGAGCACATGCTGAAGGCTGGCTTCGACGTGCCCCAGGAGCGCTGGTTCACGAACCTTTACGAGAAGGGCAACACTGGCGCCGCGTCGCTCTACATCATCCTCGAGGAACTGTTCCATTCCGGCCGACTCAAGCCCGGCCAACGGATACTGTGCTACGTGCCGGAAAGCGGCCGCTTCAGCACCGCCTGGATACACTTGACCGCCTGCGGACCTGGACAGGCCTGACCCCCCCCCGTGAAGAAGGACGAAGTCCCGCAGCAGAACGCCAAGGCCTTCATGGGCCACAGCAAGCTCCTGTACGCGGTGGATGACCAGGGTCGCTACGTGCCCGCTCCCTGTAACGGTTGGGAGGCGGAGGAGATCGTCCTCGACCAGGCCATCGCCGAATACCTCAGGCTCGCCGAAGACGCGTGGTGTCGCGCGAAGGACGGCCGAGCCTCGGCGCTGGAATACCACATGTACCGCCAGCGCATGGACGTGGTGCTCTTGGCCCAGACCACCGGCTACTTCAAATGGCGCGTGCGGCGCGATCTCCGTCCCGGCGCGTTCCAGAAGCTCGGGCCGGCACGCCGCGAGCGCTACGCCGACGCCCTGGGGCTTACGCCCGCCGACCTCGACCGTCTGCCCGAGCAACCGTGAACGCCGCCGTCCGCTCCGACGAGGTGTTGGTCCCCTACGAGCACCGCCAGAGCGCCCACTGCGAGACCGGCGTGATCTCCGGCCTCTTGCGCCACCACGGCTTGCCCATGTCGGAGCCCATGGCCTTCGGCGTATCCGCGGCCATCTGCTACGCCTACCTGCCCTTCATCAAGTTCGGCGGCCTGCCGCTGTTCGCCTACCGCATGCCGCCGGGCCACGTCATACGCTGGCTCACCCGCCGCCTCGGCATCCGCATGCACATGCAGACGTTCCGGCAACCGGCGGAGGGCACCCGGGTGCTCGACCGACACCTCAGCGAGGGCCGGGCGGTGGGTGTCCAGACCTCGGCCTACTGGCTCAGCTATTTCCCGCCGGATATGCGCTTCCACTTCAACGCCCACAACCTGGTGGTGTATGGCCGCCGCGGCGACCAGTACCTCATCAGCGACCCGGTCATCGACATCCTGGTGGAATGCGAGGCGGAGGCCCTGCAGAAGGCGCGCTTCACCCGCGGCGTGTTGGCGCCGAAAGGCCTGCTTTATTACCCCGAGTACATCCCGCCGCGGGTGGACCTTCCGCGGGCCATCCACAAGGCGATCCGCTTCACCACCGGCATGATGTTGCACGTGCCGCTGAACTTCATGGGCATCCGCGGCATCCGCACGGTGGCGCGCAAGATCCGCGGGCTGGATCCCGGACATGAGCATTACAACAAGCTGCTGCTGGGCCACATGGTGCGCATGCAGGAGGAGATCGGCACCGGCGGCGCCGGCTTCCGTTTCCTCTACGCCTCCTTCCTGCAGGAGGCCGCGGCGGTGCTGGACAAGCCCACCCTCACGGCCATAGCGGACCGGCTCACGGCGGTGGGGGATGAATGGCGGCGCTTCGCGCTGAACGCGGCGAAGATGTGCAAGAACCGCATGGCCATGGACTACGGACTGCTAGCGGACCAGCTCATGCTCTGCGCCGACCAGGAAGAGGCGATCTATAAGCAGCTACGCGCGGAAGTGAAATAGCCCGTAGCCCCGTCCCGGCTCCCCTTCCACCATGAAGACGCTGCCGACGGCGTCCGCGGCCAGGGCCGCCGTCACATGGGCGGCATCTAGGCTGTCGTGGAAGGGTTCCCGTGGATCGTCAGGTATCGCGCTCGCGAAATCCTTCCGCAGAGCCCCCCGTACCTTCTCTTCCATTCGCGGCACGTCTACCAGACGATCGCCCGGGCGCCAGGCGCGTTTCAAGGCCGCGTCCAGCGCTTCGGGCTCCGCGAACCGCTGCTCTCCGAGCGTCCGTCCCGTAGTGGCGTCCTTCTCCAGCAGCAGCCAGTGGCTGCCCTCCGCCACCGTCCGGTCCGCGGGGAGATGCTGTCGCAGGCGATGGTCCTCGAGTGGCTGGGTCGCCTCCTCCACCACGCCGAGGAGCGCCTGCTTCACCACACCCAGTTCCAGGTCCGCCATCGCCATGTTCAGCAAGGCCGTGAGATTCGCGCCGCGGCGGGAGACGAAAAAGTTCTGGCCGCTGAGCTTCAGGTTCTTACCCACGTAGAAGCCGGCACTGCTGCCCAGGGTGTTGATGAAATTGAACGGCATGGGCGCCTCCCGGTCGCGCCCCAGCTGCTCCTGGGTAAGGACGTTGCTTCCCATGGGGCCGAGACCGGAACCCATGTAGAGGCCGCAGTCGGTCGCGAGCGCGCGCCCCGCCGCACAGCGCCCGGAACCCAGGAGAGCCAGTTGTACGAAACGGTCGATGCGCCGGTAAGGTTCCACGCAGACTTCCCTCACGGCGGCGTCGAGGGAGGGCAGGGGCTCGCCGTCCGAGAGCGGCGCGAAGTAGTGGCTCACGGCGGTGACGCGGATCATGACGCGTGCTTCTCCAGGGCCAGCACTGTATTGCTGCCGCCGAAACCGAAGTGGTTGAGGAGATACACACCCGGAAGGGCCGGGGTCGCCCGGGTGAGTGGCTGCAGCTTGAGGTCGGGATCAGGGACCTCGAAGCCGGGCGTCGCCGGCAGCTGTCCACGCTTGAGGGCGCCCGAGTAGAGCACCAGTTCGTTGACACCGCAGGCACCGAGGGTATGTCCGATGTGGGGCTTCAGCACCGTCAGCGGCGGCAAGTGCTCGAACGCCCGCGCGACCCCCGCCGCCTCGGCGGTGTCACCGGTGGGGCTCGCGGTGCCGTGGGCGCGGATGCCGCGCACCTCCTCGGGACGCAGCCGCACCGCCGCCAGGGCCTGGCGCAGAACCGCGGTCACCGACTCACCGTCCGGGTTGGCCGTGGCCACGCTGTAACCGTCGCAGTTGCTGGCGCCACCGCGGATGCAGAGTCGGTCATCGCGCCCCGGCTCCGCGGAGAGCAGCACCGCGCCGACGCCCTCACCCAGCACGATACCGCTGCGCTTCGCATCGAAGGGCCTGAGTTCCGGTGCCAGAAGCTGCAGGCCGAAGAAGCCGGCGAGCGTAGTGAGGTTCGCGAGTTCCGCCCCCACCACCAGTGCGTGCCGGCAACGGCCGAGTTGAAGCGCACGCAGCGCGCCCAGCACGGCGTTGGCGGAGGAGGTGCAGGCGGTGTTGTAGGTGAAGCTCCCGCCGCGGCAGCCGACGCTCCGTTCCACCAGTGCGGCAAGATAATCGTAGCCGACGCAGGGCATGGGGACCGTTGCGGAGGAACCTGCGGCGAGCGCCGCGCCGTACTCCTGCTCGGAGAGGCCCACCGAGAAGCAGGACGAACCGAGAAACAGGGGCAGTGCGCGGATCTCGGCGGCCGTGAGCCCCGCCTGCCGCACCGCCGCCTCGGTCACCGCCGGCAGATGACGCTCGAAGCGCTTCGGATCGAACAGCGCCGTACCGTCGGGGATGCGGTAGTAGGCGACTTGCGTGGGTTCCGCGAGGCCGTCTAGCGTGACGCGTTCCGGTCGCACCTGGCCGCGCATCATCGCGTCGACGCAGCTCTCCGCGTCGACCCCGAGCGCGCAAGCAAGACCTACACCGCGGAGATAGGCGCCGCTCATGCAGGGATCAGGGCTTGGCGTCCGTCAGGATGAAGTCCGCCAGGGTGTTGATGGACTTGAGCGCCATGCGCGTCTCTTTGCTGCCGTCGATGCGCTTGCCGTAGTGCTGCTTCACCGCCAGCGCGATCTGCAGGGCGTCGAGGGAATCGAGATCGAGCCGGCTGGAACTACCGATCAGGATGTCGTCGTCGGCGATCTGCTCCGGTGCCACGTTCTTCTGGCATTCCCGGATGATCAGCTTCTTGAGGTCGAGCTTGAGTTGTTCCCGGTCCATACACCTATTTCCTGTTGCGCACACCGAGACGCGCGCCCGCCACCGCGAGGCAGGCGAGGCCGAACACCGCGAGGCGCAGCACTTCCGGCGCCACGGCCCGGAGACCGCCCTGCCGCAGGAATACGTCCAGGAAACCCTCGAGACCCCAGGCCATGGGCGAATACAGGCTTACCGCCTGCATCGCCGGCGGCATGACGAAGCGCGGCACCATGATACCGCCCACCGCGGCCATCAGCAGATTGGCGACGCCGGTGAAGATCATGGCCTGCTCGCTGGTGGACACCAGGTTAGCGATCAGGAGCGCGTAGGCCACGGAAGCGAAGCTCGCCGCCAGCGCCATGACGCCGAGCGCCAGCGGCGCCTGGCCGAGGGTCAGCCGGTCGCCGCCCAATATCGGCACCAGCCAGACGCCCACCGCCAGCATCAAGAGCACCTGCAGCAGGTTGATGCCCACATAGGGTAGGAGCTTGCCCAGCAGCAGCTGGCCGGGCCCGAGGCCCATGCTGCGCAGGCGCGCGTAGGTGCCCTGCTGGCGCTCCTGCACCCAGGTGGTGGAGAGCGGCACGGCGATGAAGAACATGGCGAACAGGAGCCAGGCGGGCACGTTCTGCTGCACCGAGGACGGCCGTTCCCCGCCGGCGGCGGAATACAGGGATGCCTCGTCCAATAACTTGTCTGCGGCGGCGACGTCGGGTGCCGCGGCCGGCGCGCCGGTGATGGGCGCCACCATCGCATCCAGCTGGCGCTGCAGGTATAGCTGGGCGAGGACGGCGTGCAGCCGCGCGGCGAAGAGTTCGTACACCGCGGGCTCGACGCCCGGCCCGGCCAGCATCTCAACCGGGAGCGGATCCCGGGCGCCGAGGGCGGCGCCGAAGCCCTTGGGGATGCGCACCAGGAACTGCGCTCGGTCGGCACGTACCTCATCCTCCAATTCTGTAGCGGCTGCCGCGGATGGTGCGAGCCGGAATTCCTTCGACGCCGCGAGCCCGCGGGTGAAATCCCGGCTCACCGGGCTCTCATCCTCGTCCACCAGGTAGTAGCTCAGGCTCACACCCTGATGCATCACGAACCGGTCCTGCAGCGCGAGCGACATCACCAGGATGAACGCCGCCGGCATCAGAAACAGCAACAATAGCGCGTGCCAGTCCCGGAGCAGCAGCAGCCATTCCTTGCGGATGAGTGCAAGCACCGCCATGGTTAATCCCTCAGCTGCCGGCCGGTGAGGTGCAGGAACACCTCTTCCAGATTGCCGTAGCCGTATTTCACGCGTTTCATGCGCAGGCCCTCTTTCGTGAGCATCGCCAGGAAGCGCTCGAAATCCGCGTCGCTGCAATCCGCCATGCGGAGCTCCACGCCTACGATCTCAAGGCCGGCGACGGCACCCAAGGCTCGGCGTTGCGCGTCATCGGGAGGGGTTTCGAGGCTTGCGCTGAAGCCGCGGTTCGCGGCGACATCCAGGAGTTCCACCAGGCTGCCCCGGGCCAGGAGGCGCCCTTCGTCGAGGACGCCGATCTCGTCGCAGAGCGCTTCCACTTCCTCCATGTAGTGGGAGGTGTAGATCACCGTGGTGCCGGCCTGGTTGATGCGCTTGATGGCTTCGAGGATGAACTGCCGCGACTGGGGGTCGATGCCCACCGTGGGCTCGTCCAGGAACAGAAGACGCGGGCGGTTGAGGAGGCCGATGGCGAGATTGAGCCGCCGCTTGAGTCCGCCGGAGAGGTGCTCGGCGCGGGTCGCGCGGAACGTCTCCAGACCCGTCACCGCGAGTGCTTCGTCGATGCGCGTGCGTCGTTCTCCGGCGGGGATCGCCAGGACGCCGCCGAAGAAACGCAGGTTCTCCATGACGGTGAGGCGCGGATAGAAGGCATAGTCCTGGGGCACCAGCGCGCT
>DATGHI010000250.1:0-2759 GCA_035308065.1 Gammaproteobacteria bacterium
GACGACGTGGTGGTGATGAGCGAACACATCGTGCGGCGCTACCGCGAGGCTGGGTTGTGGCCGCCCCACGAGCGGGTGCTGCGTGCCGCGGCGGAGTTCACCCGTCCGCTCATGGGCTCCTCCGCCTCCACCATAGTCATCTTCGTGCCGCTGGCCTTCCTCGGCGGGCTCACCGGCGCGTTCTTCCGCACCCTGTCACTCACCATGGCGAGCACGCTCATCATCTCCTTCCTGCTCTCGTGGCTGGTGGTGCCGGTGCTCGCCGACTGGATGTTCGACGAGCGCGACGTGCGGGAGGAACGCTTCGGCTGGCTGGCGCGGCACGCCCACAGCTTCTACCTACGCCTCATGCCGAAGCTCTTAAAGCGGCCCGTCTGGCTGCTGGCGGGGCTCGGGCCGCTCTTGCTCGCGGGTCTCCTCGGTTGGCACGAGGTGGGTTCGGGCTTCATGCCGCAGATGGACGAGGGCGGCTTCACCCTGGATTACATCGCACCGCCGGGCACTTCGCTCACCGAGACCGACCGCCTGCTACGGCAGGTGGAGGGCATCCTGCAGACGAACCCTTACGTCGCGAGCTACTCGCGGCGCACCGGCGCGCAGCTCGGCGGCGGCGTCACCGAGACCAACACCGGCGACTTCTTCGTGCGCCTCAAGCCCTCCGGGCGCCCCGGCATCGAGACGGTCATGGATGAGGTGCGCACCGCCATCGAAAGCCAGGTGCCGGGGCTGCAGATAGACCTGTCGCAGCTCATGGAGGACATGATCGGGGACCTCACCGCCACGCCGCAGCCCGTGGAGATCAAGCTGTTCACCGACGACAACGCGGAGTTGATGCAGACGGCGCCGAAGGTGGCCGACGCCATCGGGAAGGTCCCGGGGGTGGTGGACGTGTTCGACGGCGTGGTGCTGGCAGGGGACGCGCTGGACGTGGAGGTGGACCCGCACAAGGCGGCGCTCGCCGGCGTGGATCCCGCCTCGGTCACGCAGCAGCTGCAGGGTTACGTCGAGGGCGTGGTGGCGACGCAAGTGCCCCAGAACATCAAATTCGTGGGGATCCGGGTCTGGGCGCCGGCGGCGCTACGGGCCCGCACCGACCAGTTGGCGACGCTGCCGATTCGCGCCCCCGACGGGCGCGTGTTCCCGCTGGGGCGCGTCGCCAGCATCCAGGCGGTCACCGGCCAGCCGGAGATCGACCGGGAGGACCTGAAGCGCGTGGTGTCGGTCACGGCGCGCATCAGCGGCCGCGACCTCGGCTCCACCATCGCCGACATCAAGAAGGTCCTGGCGCTGCCGGGACTGGTCCCGGCCTCCGTGGACGTGGAACTGGGCGGGCTCTACCAGCAGCAGCAGGTGGCCTTCCGCGGGTTGATGGCGGTGTTCGCCGGGGCCGTGGCCCTGGTGTTCGTGCTGCTGTTGTTCCTCTACGAGCGCTTCCGCATCGCGCTCGCCATCATGGCGACGCCGCTGCTCGCCATCTCCGCCGTGTTCCTGGGGCTGTGGCTCACCGGCATCGAGCTCAACATCACCTCCATGATGGGGCTCACCATGATCATCGGCATCGTCACCGAGGTGGCGATCTTCTACTTCTCGGAGCTGGTGGAGATCCGGGACGCCCCCGACCTCGACAGCGCGCTGGTGCAGGCCGGCATCAACCGCATGCGGCCCATCGCCTTGACCACCCTGACGACCATCCTCGCGCTCCTGCCACTCGCGCTCGACATCGGCCAGGGCTCCGCCATGCAACAGCCGCTGGCGGTGGCCATCATCGCGGGCCTGGTGGTTCAACTGCCGCTGGTGCTGATCGCGATGCCGGTGATCTACCGCTTGAGCCTGGGCCGGACGGCGAAGTAAGGCAGTCACATCTCGTTCTTCAATAGCTTGATGACCGAGGTGATGGTGTTCCAGTTACGGGTGGTGACGGGCACGCCTAGCAGCTTGTCGAGCATGCCGAGGTAACCGATCGTCTTCATGTGGCGTCGGTACACGCCGAAGGCAAAGCGCCCCTCCACTGCAAATATCTTGAGCTGCCATGCCCCTTCCCGGGGCAGTTGGAGCGGCGTTCCAGGAACTTCGCGGGGACGCTTCCCCATGACACTGACGAAGCGCACCACGCCCGGTCCCTTGGGTGCCTTGCGGAATGAATCGGCGTCACCCAAAGCCAGGAGTTCGCGGCCCTCGCAGAGCATGACGTGAGTGTCGAAGGGCAGCCGTCGCGCGAGTTCGGCCCGCAGGCGCGTCTTGGTCACCGGGCGGCGGATGACGAAGGTCCCCGCCGCGCCCACGTTGACCACGTCGTAACGGGCAAGCTGCTTGGCAAGCACGCTCGGCCGTAAGGTCCGGTGCCCGCCGACGTTGACGCCTCTCAGGAATGCAACGAGCGCCATGATCTCCCTCCCCCATGCGGGAACACCATTCTATGCGCGGTTGGGTGCGGGACGCGGCCGCATGGATTCGGCCTAAATCAGGGGGTATATACTCGTTGCCCGGCTGCGCATCCTGGATTCGGACGGGCGACGATGCGGCTTCCAGTCCTAATACTCTCGGGCGCGATACTCGCCGGCCTAGGCGCGTGCTCCAGCGTCCCCGCGCATCACCCCGTGCCCGCGTCGCTCGCATCGAAAGCGGTGGTCACCGGCTTTCCCCGGAACATCCGCTTCTGGGCGGACGAAAGCCCGGCGTTCGCCGAGACCATCATCAGCGAACGACTGGATGAATACCGAGCGGCGCATGCCGATTACTACCAGGCGCACAAGGCCTAT